>JBCCPD010000153.1:0-8054 GCA_039025075.1 Pseudomonadota bacterium
GAGCGTGCGCAGGATGGCCGCGAGCTCGCGTTCGAGGTCCGAGAGCGCAGCGTCGTCGTGGAGGCCGCGCAGGCGCTCCACACCCACGTCCCGGCCCATCAGCCAGTCGCGGAACTCCCGCGGATGCGCGCTGAGCTCGCTCATTGCGGCTCTCGCAGCACGAAGCGGTCGGTGACAGCGCGGGGCGCGTGGGCTTCGAGCCAGCGCCACACGGTCTCCCGGTCGCGCCAGTGAGGCCGCAGGGGAGGCTGCTCGAAGGGGAGGGCGTAGCGCGCGCCAGCCTCGATCACGATCCGCTCGCCCAGCAGGTCGATCTCGAAGCCCCAATACGCGAACCAAGTCCGCCATTCCTCGATCCGCCCCGGATCGGCGACCATCACGGGCGCAGGCTCCCGACGGGGCGCGGGACGGCTGCGAAGGGCGCTCGCGCTCATAGCAGGCCCGCCTCGCGGACCTTCGCCTCGCTCACCATGCCCTTGGCGATCATCGCTCGGAGACGCTGCGCCGTCAGCGCCGTTTGCGGGACGTAGCCGCCTCGCTCGATCACGTCAGCCCACATGCGCTCGACCCTCTCGGCATCGTCCGCCGTCGGGATTGGCTGCGAGGAAGGCTCAAATGGTCGAGCCTCGCGGGTGCGCGTGTATGGGTTCCTTACTGGGTTCTTATCGGGGGGTGCAGCGCTGCACCCTTTTTTCGGGCGCTGCTGCACCCTTTTCTCCTCGGGAAAGGGGACGACGGTGCACCCTTTCTCGGGCTCCGATCCGGGCGGGAAGGCAAGCTGGTAGACTGAGGCGCGGCCCCGTCCGCGGCCTCGGTGCACGTCCAGAAAACGCGCGGCTTCGAGGCGGCGGATCGCCCTCTTGATCGTGTCCGGCGACACGGCGAGGGCGTCCGCGAGCACCGCCTTGGAGGGCCATGCGCGGCCGGTCTCGGCATCGGCGAAGGACTGCGCCAGCACCGACGCCAGCAGCTTCGCCGACTGCGGCAGGTCGCGCCGCGCGAGCACCGCTCGCATCCATTCGAAGCGGTCCCTGCGCCAGTCCCTTGCGCCTCCGGAGGCCTTGGAACCGCTCCCCTCAACCCTTTGGGATTGCACAGGGGGGGTGTTTGGACTTTCCTCCGCCAAGCGACTGGCGGAAAAACCTTCCCGGTGATCTGCCGGGGTCGCCAGTTCTTGCATCGCATCGGCCGCGGGCGAGCGGATGGCGGGCGTTCGACCGGGGTCGACGCCGGACCCGCGGGCGCGGGCGTCAGGCGAGACGACGGAACGGATCCGGCGGCGCCTCGGGCGCAGGCGCGACCGGGGAGAAAAGGTCGTGGATGGCGCCCACGGCCCGATCGCCGCGGGACGCTGGGTCGCTGTGGTCGGCGAGGCTCGGGCCGTGCCGCAGCCCTCGGTAGAGCGAGACGATGGCGCCGGGCGGAAACCCGTAGGCGTGGCGGAAGACCCGGTTGAAGGCCGACGGATCTTCGAAGCCGGAGGCTTCGCCGATCTGCCGCACGACGCCGCGCAGCTGCGGCGCTTC
Organism: Pseudomonadota bacterium; assembly: GCA_039025075.1. Lineage (GTDB taxonomy): Bacteria > Pseudomonadota > Alphaproteobacteria > Rhodobacterales > Rhodobacteraceae > Albimonas. The sequence goes on from JBCCPD010000153.1 coordinate 1,527, forward strand.
GCTGAGCGCGAGCGCGGCGTGGCGCAGACGCTCGCGCTTGAGGAAGCTCCGCAGGCCGCCGTCCGCCGCGAAGGCGCGGTAGACCGTGGCCCTGGACGCGTTGGTGGCCGCGCAGATCTCATCGACGGCCATGTCCTCGCCCAGAGCATGGGCGGCGACGTGATCGCGGATCAGCCGCGCCCGGCGCCCGGACGCCGAGATCTCGGCGGCCCTTGCCGGATCTTCGAGCCCGAGGGCGGCCCGCAGCAGGGTGCGGAGGGAGCCGAGGCCCGGCGCGTCCGATCCGGCGGTCGGCGGCGACGGCTCGGCGAACACGTCCGAAAGGCTGCGCCCGAGCTGTCGCCCGAGGGGGGACGACAAGGGCAGCGCGCGATAGACGGGCTCGATCCGGTCCAGACCCAGCTCCTCGGCCGGCAGCGCCAGCGAGAGGGCTTCGGCGTCTTCGGCGAAGACGCCTGAAAAGCAGTCGGACAGGTGGACGTAGCCGGGCCGCGCGTCGTGGATCTCATCGTCCTTCATCACCAGGAAGCGGCCGCGGATCAGGATCCGCGCGACCAGCACGCGCCCGCGCTCGTTGGAGAACCAGCCGCGATAGGTGTCGACCCGCGACGGGCCCTGGACCATGCGGGTGGCGACGGCCGGGCCGACGCGGGCGGCGCGGATGCTTTGGACGAGGCGGTCGCTCACGCCGCTGAGCGGCGTGTGCAGGGCCTGGCCCAGATGCACGGCGCGCGACGCCTCGATCGCATCGCGCAGCGAGAACCGGCTGGAGTCGAACATCACGTCGCCGAAATCGGCGCGCGGGGCGCGCAGGAGGGCGTCGAGATCGACGCCCGTCGGGACCGAAGGGTCGGCGGCATCGGCGAGATGTCGGTCGACGTACACGGGGAGCCGTCCCTTTCGACGAGGCCGGTGCGCGGGGTCGTGCAACGTGCAGGGTACGCGGTTCGGCGCCGCGGCCCAAGCCTGAAAGCGTCCTGCGCGGCCGCGGTCGGGGTTTCGCCGGCGCGCGGCGGAGTGCAGGGTCGAGGGCGAAGGGTCCGGGAGCCGCCCGGGCCGCCTGCGACAGAGGAGACCGCCCATGACCGCCTGGACCCGCGCCGCCGCGCTGATCGCCGCCGCCGCGGGCGCGCTGTGCGCCCTGCCCGTCGCCGCCGAGACGACGCTGGAGCGGATCGAGCGCACCGGCGAGATCCGCCTGGCGGTGCGCCGCGACGCGCCGCCCCATTCGTGGATGGAGGCCGGGGCCGCGCGCGGCTATTCGGTGGAGATCTGCCTGGAGGCGGCCAAGCGCATCGCCAAGAACGACGGCCTGCCGGGAATGGCCTTCGTCTACGTTCCGGTGACGGCGGCGGATCGGTTCGAGGCGATCGCCGAGGGGCGGGCCGATCTGCTGTGCGGGGCGGCGACGGTGACGCTGGCCCGGCGCGAGCGGGTGGAGTTCAGCCTGGCCACCTTCGTCGACGGCGCCGGGGTGATGCTGCGCGCCGGCGAGGAGACGGACTTTTCGGGTCTGGCCGGCAAGCGGCTGGGCGTGCTGGAGGACACCACCACGGCCCGGGCGCTGCGCGCGACGCTGGAGGGGACCGGCATGGCGGCGGAGATCGTCGCCCAGGACGCCCATGACGCGGCGGCGGCGGCGCTGCTGGACGGACGCATCGACGCCTATTTCGCCGATCATTCGATCCTGCTGTTCCTGGCCGCGGCGGCCGCCGATCCGACGCGGCTGGCCATCGCCGACAACACCCTGACGGTGGAGCGGCACGCGCTGGCGCTGCGCAAGGGCGACGAGGCGTTCCGAACGGCGGTGGACCGGGCGCTGAGCCAGATGCATCGCGAGGGCGAGATGGCGGCGATCTTCCGGCGCGTCTTTCCCGGCGCGCGGCCGGGGCCGGGCCTGGCGGCGCTGCTGCTGCTCGGCGGTCTGCAGGACTGACGCGCGCCGGCCGCCGCGCGCGAGGGGGGGGATGCGCGGCGGTCGGGACGCGGCGGACGGCGGGGCCGATGCAGGGCCGGGGGCGGCGAGGGGTCGCGGACGGGGACCGCCGAAAGGCCTTGCCGCAGTTTCTTGACAGACCCTGCACACCTCTTTCTACTCGAATGCGAGCCGGTTGGGAGGCCGGTGCAAGGGAGGGACGCCCCGCCTGAAGGGGATCGTCCAAACAGGGAGAACTGCCATATGACCCTCGGGTTTCTGAAAAAGGCGCTTTGCGGCGCCGCGGTCTGCGCGCTGACCATCGTGGCCACCGTCGAGGCGGCGGACGCCAAGAAGGTGCGCTGGCGCATGCACTCGGCCTTCGGCCAGAACGTGGCCGTGATCGGCCCGGTCGGCTATCGCATCGCCGATTGGGTGCGGACCGCCACCGACGGCGACTTCGACATCAAGGTGTTCGAGCCCGGCGCGCTGACCGGCGGCTACGCCTATTACGACCCGGTGTCCCAGGGCGCCTTCGAGGCCGGCTACGGCACGCCCGGCGCCAACCAGGGCAAGAACTCGGCTTACGCCTTCGCCTCGACCTGGCCGTTCGGCCCGGGCGCGCTGGAGTTCAACGCCTGGCTCAAGGAAGGCGGGGGCGAGGAGCTGATCGCCGAGATATACGCCCGCGACGGCATCAAGTACTTCTACTGCGGCATGATCCCGCCGGAGACGTCGGGCTGGTTCCGCGAGCCGATCGAGTCCCTGGAGGACCTGCGCGGCCTGAAGATGCGCTTCTTCGGCATGGGCGCGAAGGTCATGCAGAAGCTGGGCGTGTCGACGCAGCAGCTGGCCGGCGGCGACATCTATCCGGCGCTGGAGCTGGGCACGATCGACGCCACGGAGTTCTCGATGCCCGCCATCGACCGCTCCTACGGCTTCTACCAGATCGCGAAGTACAACTACTTCCCGGGCTGGCACCAGCAGTCGACCACCAACGAGATCCTGATCAACATGGATGCGTGGAACGATCTGCCCGAGAACTACCAGATGATCTTCCAGCTGGCCTGCGACGCCAACTTCATGCACGAGCTGGCCGAGGGCGAAGCCCTGCAGCCGGCCGCCATGGCGGCGAACGAGGCCGACGGCGTGACCAACCTGGTCTGGCCGGACGCGGTGCTGGACGAGCTGCGCGGCATCTGGGAGGAGGTCCTCGCCGAAGAGCGGGCCGCCAACCCGGACGTCGAGGCCCTGTGGCAGAGCTACAGCGCCTTCGCCGAGCAGTACAAGATCTGGGGCGAGATGGGCTACCTGAAGTAAGTCGACGAGGGCCGGCTTCGCCGCCTGGCGGGGCCGGCTGTTCGCTGATGCGACTTTAGTCCTAGGCGGCGGCATCGACCGCCGCCTTCCCATACCCAACGAGCGGCGCGAGCGCCGCGGCGGAGGCCGGCGGGAGCCGCGCTGCGTCGCGAGGACGACGCTGCCGAACGAGGCAGGAAACCAACCCATGGACGGCTTGCTGAGCGCCGCGCGGCGGCTTGACGGCTTCTCCCGGTGGATCGGAAAGGCGATCGGCTGGATCATCATTCCCTTGATCGCCGTGATCCTTTTCGACGTCGTGACGCGCAAGCTGGACGTCACGCGGCTGTATTTCGCGGATTTCACGGCCGCGTCGGGCTATTCCGTGTCCACCATCCTGCAGGACCTGCAGTGGCACTTCCACGCCTTCCTGCTGATGTTCACCTTCGGCTTCGGCTATCTGGCCAACGCCCATGTGCGCGTCGACATCTTTCGCGAGATGCTGAGCCGTCGGGGTCAGGCGCGCATGGAGTTCATCCTGCTGATCATCCTGGCCCTGCCCTTCCTGACGGTCATGATCATGTATTCGTGGGACCTGACGGCGCTGAGCTGGCGCCAGGGCGAGGGATCGGAGTCGCTGACCGGGATCGGCCAGCGCTGGTTCGTCAAAAGCGCCATGGTCCTGGGCTTCATCATCGCGCTCGCCGCGGTTCTGGCGACGATCCTGCGGCTCTACGCGACGCTGTATGGCGACAACGCCGCCCAGCAGACGGCGATGGAGGAGCTTGAGATCTTCTCCGACGCGTCGGACGAGCTGGAGGCGGCGCGGCTGGAGGCCGAGCGGCAGCTGGCCGAGGAGCGCGCCAAGGCCGGGGGGGCCTGACCATGTGGGACGCGATCTACGACCACCTGTTCGAGTACACCGGCGCCTACATGTTCCTGATCCTGGCGATGCTGCTGTTCACCGGCATGCCGGTGGCGATGGCGCTGGGCGGGGTCTCGGTCCTCGTCGGGTTCTTCGCCATCTGGATGGACTTTCTGAACTGGCCGGTCTTCTTCCAGGTGATCCAGAGGGTCTGGGGCGGCGACGGAGCCTCGGGCGCGGTGCAGAACCCGATCCTGGTGGCGATCCCCTGCTTCGTGTTCATGGGCACGATGCTGGAGAAGAGCCGCGTGGCGGAGGAGCTGCTGCAGATCCTGCAGGTGCTGCTGCGCCGGGTGCCCGGCGGGCTGGCGCTGTCGGTGACGGTGATGGGCACGATCCTGGCGGCGACCACGGGCATCATCGGCGCTTCGGTGGTGATGATGACGCTGCTTGCGCTCGCTTCCATGCTCGGCAAGGGCTATTCGCCCCGGCTGGCGACGGGGACGATCGCGGCCTCGGCCACGCTGGGCATCCTCATACCGCCGTCGATCATGCTGGTGCTGATGGCCAACCTGCTGGCGGTGAGCGTCGGCAACCTCTTCATCGGCGCGATCTTTCCCGGCCTGGTTCTGGCGGGGCTCTACTTCCTCTACATCCTGACGGTCGCGTCGATCTGGCCGTCGACGGCGCCGCCGATGCGGGAGGATGAGATCCAGCTGGAGCCGACGAAGAAGTCCAACATGTGGCTGTTCCTCGGCATCTTCGCCGTGTCCGCCTTCGTGGCGGTGGAGGCGGAGCTGTTCCAGATCTACGACGATCTGAACTGGCCGCTGCTGGCCTTCCTGACGATCTTCATCTCGGCCATGTGGATCGGCAAGAAGGAGGGCAACACGCTTCTGGGCGGCGTTCTGCGCGGGTTCATCCCGCCGCTGTTCCTGATCGTCATGGTGCTGGGCTCGATCTTCGCCGGATGGGCCACGCCGACCGAGGCGGCGGGCGTCGGCGCCTTCGGCTCCATGGTGCTGGCGGCGTTCAACAAGACGCTGACCTACGACGTTCTGAAGGGCGTGGTGCATCGCACCGCGCTGACCACGGCGATGATCTTCTTCATCTTCGTGGGCGCGGTCGCGTTCTCCACCATCTTCCGCAACGTCTATGGCGAGGAACTGATCATCCACCTGATCGAGTTCCTGGAGCTGAGCCCCTGGGCGCTTCTGTTCGTGCTGATGTTCACGATCTTCCTGCTGGGCTTCTTCTTCGACTTCCTGGAGATCACGCTGATCATCCTGCCGGTCTTCTCGCCCATCATCCGCGGCATGGCCGGCACGTTCGGGACCCATCTGGGCTTCGACATGGAAGGCGGGCTGAACATCGCGGAGACGCGGTATCTGCAGGAACAGGTGATCTACTGGTTCGCCATCCTGGTGGCGGTGAACCTGCAGACCTCGTTCCTGACGCCGCCCTTCGGCTTCGCCCTCTTCTACATGAAGGGCGCGGCGCCGAGCGCGGTGCAGATGACCGACATCTACAAGGGCATCATCCCCTTCGTGCTTCTGCAGCTGATCGGCCTGAGCATGGTGCTGCTGTTCCCGGGACTGGCCCTGTGGCTGCCCGAGATCGTGTTCAGCAATTAGCGGGCGCGGCCCGCGGCGATGCGGTAGGGCCGGCGGCGACGCCGGCCCTCTTTTCTCGTCGGGTCCGGGCGCCGATATGAGCGATCATGGACGACCGTGAAATCGGACGGGTGATCTATCTGAGCCTGCTGGGCGCGGCGGTGCTGGCGGGCGTGCTGGCGGCCTATCGCGGGCGCCTGGGGAGCGGGCTGCGCGACGCGCTGACCTGGGGGCTGATCTTCGTCGGCCTGATCGCCGCCTACGGGCTGAAGGACGACGTGGCGCGGGCGCTGAACCCGCCGGCGGCGAGCCTGCTGCCGGACGGCGGGATCGAGCTGCGCCGCGCCGCGGACGGGCATTTCCATCTGAACGCCGAGGTCAACGGCGCGCCGGTGGAGTTCCTGGTGGACACCGGCGCCACGCAGATCGTGCTGACGCGGCGCGATGCGGAGCGGGCGGGGATCGATCTGCAAGGGCTCGTCTACTCGTCGCGCTCGATGACCGCCAACGGGCCGGTGAGCAACGCGCCCGTGCGGCTGGAGCGGCTGGATGCGGCCGGGGCGCCGATGACCAACGTGCGGGCCGTGGTGGCGGGGGGCGATCTGTTCCAGAGCCTGCTCGGCATGGCGTATCTGGAGCGGTTCCGCCGCATCTCCGTCGAAGGGGATCGGATGATCCTGACGCCGTGAAGGGGCGCCGCCTCGCGGCCTCAGACCGCGAGGCCGAGGTCGACGAGGTGCTGCGCGCCCTGGCGGATGGTTCCGTGGTCGCGCAGCTCCAGGATCAAGCGGGCGTTGGGGCAGCTTTCGGCCAGCGTGGCGAAGAGGGGCTTCCAA
>JBCCPD010000154.1:0-8044 GCA_039025075.1 Pseudomonadota bacterium
CATCGCCAAACCATGAGCCCGCCCACGCCCACGCCCGAAACCGAGACTGAGCACCCGCTCCGCGTCGAGCCGGATACCGCCCGGGGGGGCGGGCGCGGCGCGGCTTAAGCAGGGCGGCGGGCGGAGCGCGTCTGATCGGGGACGAAGGGATGGCGGAGCATGCCTGGCCCGTCGCGGCCGGCGCGGCGCGCGTGACGAGGGGCCTCGGGTGGCATGCGCCTTGGGTTGCGCGCCGGTCTGAGCGCGCCTGGGCTAGGGGCGGAGGACAAAGCAAGCCTGATGGGCGGCGCAAAGCGGAGCGCGGCCGATCAGGGGCGGGAGCTTGAGGAGGCTTGGCTGTAGCCGTCGGAAGGCGCGCGCCTGGTCTGGGGCGCGTGCTCGGCATCCCTGACCGGGGGCGCAGGCGGAGCCCTGCCGACGACGAACGGCTGTCCGCGAGGGTCCAGCCGGCGGGGCGCCTTTTCTCGCTCAGGCGGTCGCCGCGCCCGGGGGCATGGCGCCGGGGCCGCGCCGGTCGAGAGGGGTCTCTCGGATGGGCAGGTGCACCAGGGCGCTGAAGGCGCCGATGCCGATGCCGACCCACCAGACCGCGTCGTAGCCGCCGTAGCGGTCGTAGAGAGCCCCGCCCAGCCAGATGCCGATGAAAGCGCCGATCTGGTGGCTGAGGAAGATGATGCCGTAGAGCGTGCCCATGTAGCGCAGGCCGTAGATGTAGCCGACCAGACCCGCGGTCAGGGGGACGGTGGCGAGCCACAGCGCCCCCATGATCGCCGCGAAGACAATGACTGTCGCGGGCGTCATGGGGATCAGGATGAAGGCGGTGCAGACGATCGTCCGCCCCAGATAGATCGCGCTCAGCAGGTATTTCTTCGGAAAGAGGTTGCCCAGCTTGCCCACGGTCAGGGTGCCGACGATGTTCATCATCCCGATGATGCCGATGGCCCAGGCGCCCAGCGCCGATGTCGTGGTGACGCCGACCGAGGCGAGCATGCCCGACGGGTCGATCGCCGCGCAGACCTCGGTCACGAAGGCCGGCAGGTGCGAGGTCATGAAGCCGATCTGATAGCCGCAGGAGAAGAAGCCGAGGAAGATCAGCGTGTAGGTCGGGTCGCGGAAGGCGCGGCCCATGACCTGGCTCAGCGTCTCCTCCACCGCCCGCTTGGCGGCCTTGGCGTCGGAGCGCGGGAACACCGGCAGGACCAGCAGCATCAGAAGGCAGACCCCGCCGAGGGCGTAGAAGCCGGCCTGCCAGCCATAGGCGTCGATGATCGCCTCGGTCGCCGGAGGAAAGGCGATCTGCCCGACGCTGCCCATGGCGCTGACCACGGCGAGGGCCATGGAGCGGTTTTCGTCCGAGGCGGCGCGCCCGACCACCGCCAGGACCACGCCGAAGCCGGTGCCCGCGGCGCCCATGCCGATCCAGAAGTTAAGGAACTGATGCGCCTCGGGCGTGGTGGCGAGGCCCGAGAGGACGAGGCCGCCGACATAGCAGAGGGTGCCGAGGGCCATGGCCAGACGCTCCCCGAACCGCTCGGCGATGGCGCCGAAGAGGGGCGCGCCGAAGCCCCAGGCGAGGTTCGAGATGGCGAGGGCGATGGAGTATTCCGTGCGCATCCAGCCGAAGGCGTCGGCGACGGGGATCTGGAAGACGCCGCCGGCGGCGCGCGAGCCGAAGCTGATGATCAGGAGCAGCGCGCCGGCCATGAGCACCGGCGTGACGAGGGGCGTTTGGGGGGGCGTCTTGGCGCCCGAGGCGGCCGTGGCCATGGCGGATCCTCCCATCCCGCTGGGTGCGGGGGTTTGCCGAAGAGCTAAGCCGGTCGCGCGGGCCCGGCCAGCGAGGAAGCCATGCGCCGCGCGCAACGCCGCCATGCGCGGCGGTTCGGCGGGCGTTAGGACGAGGGGGAGCGGCTGGGCGGGCCCGCGCGACCGCGTGGCCAAGGCTCCGTCCGGCGAGGCGGGTCGGGAGGCGGTCGGATACGACCTGGCGCGAGGGCTTGGGGTCGGTCACGCGATGGATTTCCTCGGGCCAGAGCCGGTCGTCGGCGCGCTCGACCCGGCGGCGGGGCGGTCGCGCGGCGTCGCGGGAGACACGACAGAGGGCCGGCGCCGGTCCGTCCGCCCGGGGATCGTCGCCGGCGCCTGCGAGGCCCGCCCGGCCCCCCTGCCGTTCGTCGCCGACGCGCGCTAGGCTCCGCGCCGACCCGCAGACGCCCGAGCCGCCGCATGACCGACGCCGCCACGCCCCTCGCCCGCTACCGCGCGCTCGTGCGCGAGGGCGCGCTCGATCCCGATCCGGCGCAGAACTCCGCCATCGAGCAGCTGCAGCTGCTGCATGAGCGCCTGAAGGGCTATGAGCCCGGCAAGGGCAAGCAGGTCGCGCGGGGCTGGTTCGGATGGGGGCGCGAGGCGCCGAAGCGCGACGCGTTGACGGGGCTGTATCTTTACGGCGGCGTCGGGCGCGGCAAGTCGATGCTGATGGACCTGTTCTTCGACCTCGCGCCGATCCGACCCAAGCGCCGGGTCCATTTCCATGCCTTCATGCAGGAGATTCACGCCGGCATCGCCGTCGCCCGGGCCGGCGGCGCTCCGGACCCCATCGCGCCCGTGGCCGCCGAGGTGGCCGATCATGCCGCGCTGCTGTGCTTCGACGAGATCCAGATCACCGACATCACCGACGCGATGATCGTCGGGCGCCTGTTCGAGGCGTTGTTCGAGCGCGGCGTGGTGATCGTCGCCACCTCGAACCGGCATCCGGACGAGCTGTACAAGGACGGGTTGAACCGGGATCTGTTCCTGCCGTTCATCGCGCTGATGAAGACGCGTCTGGACCTGCACCACCTGGCGGGCGCCGCGGATCACCGCCAGGATCGGCTGCGCGGCGCGGAGCGCTGGGTGGCCCCCTTGGGCGCGGATCCGCAAGGCGCGGCGGACGCGCTGTGGCGGCATCTGGCGGACGGGCCGGAAGCGCCGCTGCGGCTGAGCGTTCAGGGGCGGGAGCTGGTCTTTCCCCGGGCCAGCGGCCGCGCGCTGCGGGCGGGGTTCGACGAGCTCTGCGCCCGGCCCTTGGGCCCGGCCGACTATCTGGCGCTGACCGCCGCGGTCGATCGGCTGCTGATCGAGCGGGTGCCGCGCCTGTCGCGCGCGGCCAACAACGAGGCCAAGCGCTTCGTGACGTTGATCGACGCCTGCTATGAGGCGCGCCTGCGCTTCGCCGCCACCGCCGAGGCGGAGCCCGACGCGCTGTATGTCGACGGGGCCGGCGCCTTCGAGTTCGAGCGCACCGCCTCTCGCCTGGAGGAGATGCGGTCCGAGGACTGGCCTCCGGCGAAGTGAGTCCCGCGAGCGGCCGGGGGCTTGGGCGACTGATCAGGCAATAATTCAACTTTTAGTTGATCGAATCGCGTATTGGCGGCTTTGATCTGCCGCGGCGACCGCGCGTTTTCCCGACGACCCCGCGTCCCCTCCGCGGCGCCTTACCCGCCGATGACCCGGCCCCAAGGGGATGTTCAGCCATGATCGCGCGCTACGCGTTCGCCGCCCTGGCGCTCGGCCTGACGGCCGCGCCGGCCTCAGCCGTCGTGCTGGGCCAGGCCGCTCTTCGCATCGACGGAACCGTGACGCTGACCGCCGCGCCGTTTGGCGGGGCCGTCGTCTCGTCTCTGGCGCCGGCCAACGGCGCGCCGCATCCTTTCGGCGGCGTCGGCTACGGCTTCGTGGTGGAGATGACCGGCGCGCTGTCCGCCCGCTCGACCCTGCCGCCAAGCACGGCAGCGGTCTATTCCGCCTCGGGCGCGGCGACGCTGGGAAGCCAGGTGCTGGATCAGTTCGGCCCGTCGGATCTGGGCGTGCTTCGCCTGGACCAGGCGCTGGCCGAGCCGCCGTTTCCGATGGTCCTGGGCGCGCTGGCGACGCTTCCGGCGTCCGCCATCGCCGCCCATTCCGATCCATCGGGCGACGTGGACGGGTTCTTCAGCTACGCGGCCGTCGCCGCTGCGGACGAGGTCGAGGCGGCGTTCAACGGCTTTCTCGGCTTCGAAGATCCGATCCTCGGCATCGACGCGGCCGCCTCTCTGGCCGGAGCGATCGACGCCGCGTTCGGCGGTCTGGTCAACGCGCTTCTGTCGGACCTCTTTTTCCGAGCGTTCGAAGAACCGCCGGCCGCGACCGAGCCTTTCGCGGTGCGCGTCGACGTGACCGCTACGGCGATCCCGGGTCCGGTCGCGGCGCCGCTTTTGGTTTCGGCCCTCGTCCTCGCCGCCTTCGTCTCGCGCGGGCGGAGGCGGTTGCGGGCGGGCTGAGGGCGCGCGCCTCGCTTCCTGCTCACGCGCGGTTCAGCGAGCGGCGGCACAGTGGTCGCGGTCCCTGGGACGGACCGTCACGAACGAGGCCCGAATGCCAGACCGCCGCGCCCCGCGCGCCCGCCGCCAGCTCCGCGCCCTGGCGGCGGCGTCGCTTCTGCCGCTTCTGGTCGCCTGCGCCCAGCCGCTGGAGCCGGCCTACGATCAGAAGATCGTCGACAACCTCGAAGCGCTGACCTTCGACACCGCGGCGCTGTTCGAGCGTCTGAGGACCGCGCCCGGACCCGCCGGCCTGCCGGCGCGGGACGACGCGTATATCGACCTTGCCGCCCGCGCCGCCACGATCCGGCTGCTGGCGGACGCCCGGCCTCTGCCCGAGGGGTTCCTGTCGGATCTGCTCGACGCGGCCGCCGAACGGGCCGCGGCGGCGACGGGGGGCGACGCGGGCGACTACGCCAACGCCACCTCCGCCTTCATGGAGGACTACCTGACGGACCTGCGCGATCTGGCCGAGGCGGACCGGGAGGCGGCGTCGGGGCTGGCGCCCCAGGTGGATCGCTTCCAGTCCCAGCGCCGCGCCTATCTGCGCGCCATCGAGGTCTACGAGCAGGCCTATGAGCGTTGGATCGGCGGCCGCGCCCCGGCGCCGCCGCGCCCGCCCGAGCCGCCGACCCCGCCCGAGGGCGGCATGAACCCCATCACGCTGGAAGCGCTGGAGCTGTCGATCACCGACATCCTGCGCGACGCCCTTTTCTATGAGCGCGAGGTGCTGAACCGCGCCCGCTGAGGCGCGGCTCTCGCCGACCCCTCTGTCGACCCTGGAGGCCGCCATGATCCCCGACATCGACTTCGACGGACTCGTCTCGAACGTGCTTTCGGCCATGCGGGGCATCCTCGACAAGGACGCCGAGCTGCTGCGCGGCTATTCCCAGGCCAAGCTGAAGACCATCGCGCGGTTCACCAAGCTGGTGGGCGAGGGCTACGCCCAGGGCTTCATCGACCTGGCGGAGTTCGAGGAGCATCTGGAGCGGCTCGACGACATGATCGAGCGCTTCGTGCGCAATCTGCGGGCGCTCGCGGCGGTGACGATCGAGAAGCTGATCGCGGCGGTCACGGGCACGGTCTACGGAGCCATCGGCGGGGCGGCGCGGGCGGCGGGAGTCGCTCTACCGCCCATCGGGCTGCCGGACGTCTGAGCGGGCGCGGCCGAGGCGGTCCCGTAGACGACGACGGACGCTCGACCGATCGGTCGAGCGCCCGTCGCGGAGCCCTGGCGAAGGGGCCGCGCGTCAGACCACGCGCTCAACCATCATTTTCTTAATCTCGGCGATGGCCTTGGCGGGGTTCAGGCCCTTGGGGCAGGTCTTCGCGCAGTTCATGATGGTGTGGCAGCGGTAGAGCCGGAACGGGTCCTCCAGGAAATCCAGTCGCTCCGCCGTCGCCTCGTCGCGGCTGTCGATCAGCCAGCGATAGGCGTGCAGCAGCGCCGCCGGGCCCAGATAGCGGTCGCCGTTCCACCAATAGCTCGGGCAGGCGGTGGAGCAGGAGGCGCACATCACGCACTCGTAGAGCCCGTCGAGTTTTTTCCTGTCCTCGATGGATTGGCGCCACTCGTGCTCGGGCCGGGCGGTCTTGGTCTCCAGCCACGGCATCACCGCGGCGTGCTGGGCGTAGAAATGGGTGAGGTCGGGGACCAGGTCCTTGACCACCGGCATATGCGGCAGCGGGTAGATCTTGACCGTGTCCTTGGCCACCTCGTCCAGACCGAAGATGCAGGCGAGCGTGTTGGCCCCGTCGATGTTCATGGCGCAGGAGCCGCAGATCCCTTCGCGGCAGGAGCGCCGGAAGGTGAGCGTCGGGTCGATCTCGTTCTTGATCTTGATCAGAGCGTCCAGGACCATCGGTCCGCAATCGTCCACGTCGACCCAATAGGTGTCGACGCGCGGGTTCTTCCCGTCGTCCGGGTTCCAGCGATAGATCTGGAATTTCCGGAGCGTGCCGGCGCCTTCGGGCTTGGGCCAGGTCTTGCCGACGAGGACCTTGGAGTTCTTCGGCAGCGTGAATTCAACCATGGGTCGTCGCTCCTGCTGAAGCGCGCGGGGCGGCGCGCGCTGTTGCGGGTTTGCGGGCGAGAAAGATCTTCTCGCCGCGATGCAGTCCGTACCGGGACACGTCGGGCTCCAGCGCGGTGAACTCCGTCGCGTGGAGCCCGGCGGCGCGCAGCCGTTCCCGGAAGTCCTTGCCGTAGAGGCGCTTGTGCGTGTGATCGGTGGCGTAGAGCCGCGCCTCGTCTTCGGTCCAGTCGGGGCCTTCGAGGGTTTCGGACCAGCCCTCCACCAGCGGCACGGTCAGCGCCGCGAGCCCGCCTGGGGTCAGCACGCGCGCGATCTCCCGCAGCGCCTTGGCGTCGTCGAGATGCTCCAGCACGTGATTGGCGATGATCAGGTCGAAGCGGCCGTCGGGCAGGGCGAGGTTCTCGAGGTCGAGCTGCAGCTCGAACCGGTCGTTGAGGTCGGCGGTGCGGTATTCGGCGACCGGGCCGAGCGCGGCCTCCACCCAGGGCTCCGCCGCGAAGTGCAGGACCCGCGTCGACGCCGGCAGCGCCGCTTCGCGATCCAGCCACAGCTTCAGCAGTCGATGCCGGGGGCGGCTGTCGCAGGACGGACACCAGATGGAGGGCTTGTGCCGCACCGGGCTGAAGCGGCCGCGGTAGCCGCAGATCGGGCATTCGAGCTCCGGCCCATCCTCGGCCAGGGCTCGGAAATGCGAGACCGCGCGCTCCGCCCGGAAGGCGAGGATCGCGTCGATCTCGCCCGCGGTCCGCCCGTTTGAGGCGCAGTCCTTCATCAGCTGACGACCTGTTCGACCGCCGGACTCAGGTCGTTGAATTCCTCGATCCGAAGCATGCGAACATCGCGGACGGACGGGCCGAACCAATCGAGCTGGCGCGAAACGTCCTGGATGGCCAGAACGCAGGTCACCGCGTTGACCGCATCGCCGCCGAAGTAAACGCTGCCCTGCTGCCAATCGAAACCGTGCGTCCTGAGAATCCGACCGATCTCCGTGTAGCGGTTGCGCCAGCTTTCGCCCGGGTAGAGCTCGGCCATGCGCGTGGTGTCCATGTCGAACGTGATCGCGTACATGTTGCCGCCTCCGCCGGAGTTATGGCCGATGCGCATCGGGCGGCCTCAGTAGACGCGCGCCTTGGGCGCGATCTTTCTGAGGGCGATGCCGCCTTCGTCCTCGGTGGTCAGAGGGTCGGTGACCACGCGGCGGTAGCTCAGATCGACGCCGCCGGTTTCGGAGACCCTGGCGATGCTGTGCACGCGCCAGTCGGCGTCGTTGCGCTCCGAATAGTCTTCGCGGGCATGGGCGCCGCGGCTTTCGTGGCGGGCCTCGGCCGAGAAGACGGTGGTGATGGAGTTGGCCATCAGGTTCTCGAACTCCAGCGTCTCCATCAGGTCGGAGTTCCAGATAAGGCTGCGGTCCGTCACCTTGATGTCCGCCATGCCCTGCCAAAGGGCGCTGATCCGGTTGCAGCCGGATTTCAGCGTCTCTTCGGTGCGGAAGACGGCGGCGTCCTCCTGCATGGCCTTCTGCATGTCGAGGCGCAGCTCGGCCGTGGGGGTGGAGCCCTCGGCGTTGCGGATGCGGTCGAAGCGGTCCATGGCCCGGTCCACCGACGCGGCGTTCAGCGGGCGGTTGGAGCTTTCGCGGTCCACCACCTTGCCGGCCTTGATCGC
>JBCCPD010000155.1:0-8039 GCA_039025075.1 Pseudomonadota bacterium
CGGCGCGGCGGCGGCGGGCGGCGGCGCCTCCTCGGCCGGCTGACCGCAGGCGGCCAGCAGCAAGGCGGCCGCGCCGAGGGCGGCGGCGAGGCGGGGGCGGTTCGGGGTCTTGGGCGCGGTCATGGCGCGTCTAAGCCTCCTAGAGCGTCGGTCGGGCGGGGCGGGGCCGCGTCGCCTGTCTCGGCTCGGGGCCCGAGCGGTTCAGTCGGCGACGTCGGCCGCGACGCCTTCCAGCAAGGGTACGAAACGAACGGGCGAAAGCTCGGCGTAGTCAAGGCCGGCTTCAGTCTTTTCGAGGCGCAGAAGCTGCTGCACGTCGTCGGATTGGCCGACCGGCAGGACCATGACGCCGCCGGGGCGCAGCTGGTCCAGCAGGGGCGGCGGCACGTCCTCCGCCGCGGCGGTCACGATTATGCGATCGAAGGGGGCCTGTTCGGGCAGGCCCGCGGCGCCGTCGCCCGAGACGATCGCGACGTTGGAGAGGCCGAGGCGCCGCTCCACCACCTCCCGCGCTTGGCGGGCCAGAGGGCGGTGCCGCTCCACCGAGTAGACGCGGCGGGCGAGGCGGGCCAGCACCGCCGCCTGGTAGCCGGAGCCGGCGCCGACCTCCAGCACCTTGCAGCGGGGCGTCGCGCCGAGGGCCTGGGTCATCATCCCGACCACCGAGGGTTGCGATATGGTCTGGCCGCAGGCGATGGGCAGGGCGATGTCCTCCCACGCGCGGCCCTGGAAGCTGCGGTCGAGGAAGGCGGCGCGGGGCGTCTTCTCGATGGCATCGAGCACGCGCGGGTCGGTCACGCCGTGGGTGCGCAGGGCGAAGATCAGCTGCATGCGCTGCTCGGCCGTGCCCTCTTGCGCGGACGACGACATCCCCCCGCCGCCTTCGTCAGGCCGCGCCGAGCTCGGGCGCGCCGAGGCCCTCAGCGACCGCGCCGAGGCGGTCGGCGGCGGTGAGGTCGGCGCGCAGGGGGGTGACGGTGATGAAGCCCTCGGAGGCCTCGCGCGCGTCGGTGCCGGGCGCGCTCTCGTCGTTGCCGCGGCCATGGGCGAGCCAGAAGTAGGTGCGGCCGTTCGGGGCCACGTTCTCCTGCACCCGAAAGGCGCCGTGGGGGCGGCGGCCTTGGGAGGCTGCCTTGATGCCGCGGACCTTGTCGCCGGGCACGGGCGGGAAATTGATGTTGTAGAACAGGGCGTATGGGTCCTGGTCGTCCCAGGGCAGGGCGAGGACCCGGCGCACCGCCTCGGCGCCCGAGCGGCGGGCGGCCTCGAACAGGTCGTCGGCGTCGATGATCGCCGGCCCGTAGGCCTGGGAGAGTGCGATGGCGCGGAAGCCGTGGAGCACGCCCTCCATCGCGCCGCCGACGGTGCCGGAATAGACCACGTCCTCGGCCACGTTGTGGCCACGGTTCACGCCCGAGAGAATGAGGTCGGGCGGGGTGTCGACCATCAGGTGCTTGACCGCCACGATGACGCAGTCGGCGGGGTTGCCGTCCACCGCGAAACGGCGCGGGCCCAAGGGGTTGAGGCGCATCGGCTTGGTGTAGCTGATGCAGTGGGAAACGCCGGACATCTCCGATTCCGGGGCGACGACCCAGACCTCTCCGGAGGGGCCGGCGACCTGGTGCGCGATGTCCTCGGCCGCCTTGAGGCCCGGCGCGGTGATGCCGTCGTCGTTGGTGATCAGAATGCGCATGGGGGGCCTTTCGGGAGAGCGGTTTCCAGCGGGTTTAGCGGCGCCGGAAGGACAGGTCCAGCGGACCGCGGGGCTTGGCGGCCGGGCGCGCCGAGGGCAGGCTGCAGGCGGAGGCTCCGGCGCCGAGGCCGGGGCGCTGAGGGGAGGCGGCGCATGGCCGGATACGATGTGGTGATCGTGGGCGCGGGCTCCGCCGGATGCGTGCTGGCGGGGCGGCTGAGCGAGGATCCGGCGTGCCGCGTGCTGCTGCTGGAGGCGGGAGGGCCGCCCTCCCATCCGCTCGCCGACGTGCCGGGCGGGGCCTGGCATTTGGAGGGCGGGCCCATGGACTGGGCCTACCTGACGGAGCCTCAGGGCGAGCTGATGGGTCGGCGGGTGCCGCTGCCGCGGGGCAAGGCCTTGGGCGGGTCATCGGCGATCAACTATTGCCTCTATGTGCGCGGAAACGCTGGGGATTACGATCTTTGGGCGCAAAGGGGCTGCACCGGCTGGGGCTGGGCCGACGTGCTGCCGTATTTTCGGCGCGCGGAGGCGAATGCGGCGCATGCGGATGCGTGGCACGGGACCGACGGGCCGCTGCATGTGGAGGATTACGCGGTCTCCACGCCGTTGGAATCGCTGTATTTCGAGGCCTGCGAGGCCGTCGGGCTGCCGTTCAATCCCGACTTCAACGGGGCGGGCCAGGTCGGCTGCGGGCGCTACCAGGCCACGGTGCGGGACGGGCGGCGGTGGAGCGCGGCGGACGCCTATCTGGAGCCGGCGCGGGGTCGGGCGAACCTGACGGTGGAGACCGGGTGTTTGGCGCTGGGGCTGGCGTTCGAGGGGCGGCGCTGCGTCGGGGTGGATTACCTGCAGGGGCGCGAGGCGCGGCGGGCCGAGGGGGGCGAGATCGTGCTGGCGGCGGGCGCCATGGGCTCGCCGCATCTGCTGCTGCTGTCGGGGGTGGGGCCGGGGGAGGAGTTGGCGGAGGCGGGCGTGGAGTGCGTCGCGGATCTGCCGGGGGTGGGGCGGGGGCTGCTGGACCACGTGGGGGGCGTGGTGGTCGAGATGCGGGTGGAGGACCCGGCGAAATGGGGGGTGGCGCGGGAGCCTGAGTCGGCGGCTCGGCGGCGGTTTGAGGCCGATAGAACAGGGTCTTACGGGTCGATGCACAACCATGTCGGCGCCTTCGTGCGGATGCGGGAGGGGGAGGCGGACCCGTCGGCGCAGATGTTCTTCGGGGCGTCGCATGCGGAGCGGTTTCGGCATCTCGGGGGGCCTCCGACGGCGCGGTTTCAGGGGTGCGTGTGCCGGTCTCGGTCGGAGGGGACGGTGCGGTTGGCGACGGCGAGCCCGTTCGACAAGCCCCTGGTGGACCCGCGTTATTTCTCGGACGCCGATGATTTCGAGCGGACGGTGGAGATCACGGAGTGGAACCGGGAGCTGGCGCTGTCGCGGGCCTTCGCGCCGGCGCGGGCGGGTCTGGTGCGGGAGCTGGTGAGCCGGGCGGAGGTGGAGGATTGGGCGCGGCGGTCGGCGACGACGAACTGGCACCAGACGTCGACCTGCCGGATGGGCGTGGACGCGGGCGCCGTGGTGGGGCCGGACTTGAAAGTCCATGGATTGGAGGGGCTTAGCGTCTGCGACGCCTCGGTCATGCCGGCGATGGTGAGCGCGAACACCAATGCGCCGGTGATCATGATCGGGGAAAAAGGGTCGGATCTGATCCGGGCGCGGCTTTAGCCGCGCCCGGGCGTCAGAGAAGCTCGCCTGACGGAGAAATCGCTGTCTTTCCAGACATGTAGGGCTGGAGCTTGGCGGGGATGTCGATGCCGCCGTCTTCGCGCTGATAGGTCTCCATCACCGCGATGAGGGCGCGGCCGACGGCGAGGCCCGAGCCGTTGAGGGTGCAGACGAATTTGGGTTTCGCTTCCTGATCAGGGCGATAGCGGGCGTTCATGCGACGGGACTGGAACTGACCGCAGACGGAGCAGGAGCTGATCTCGCGATAGGCGCCCTGGCCGGGAAGCCAGACCTCGATGTCGTGGGTGCGTTGCGCTCCGAACCCCATGTCGCCGGTGCAGAGAACGACGGTTCTGTAGGGGATTTCAAGGTCTTCCAGGAGGCTCTCGGCGCAGCGTGTCATGCGGTCGAGTTCCGCGAGGCCGTCCTCGGGGCGGACGACGGAGACCATTTCAACTTTCTCGAACTGGTGCTGGCGGAGCATGCCGCGGGTGTCCTTGCCGGCGCTGCCCGCCTCCGACCGGAAGCACTGGGAGTGGGCGGTATAGCGCAGGGGGAGTTGCGATCCGCTTAAGATCTCTCCGGCGACGAGGTTCGTCAGCGTGACCTCGGAGGTGGGGATGAGCCACCAGCCGTTGTCGGTGCGATAGGAATCTTCAGCGAATTTAGGGAGTTGGCCGGTGCCGAGCATGGCCTCGTCGCGCACGAGGACGGGGGTCCAGACTTCTTCAAGGCCGTGGCGTTCGACGTGGGTGTCGAGGAAGAACTGGGCGAGGGCGCGGTGGAGGCGGATCAGGGGGCCTTTGAGGACCACGAAACGACTGCCGGAGAGCTTGGCGGCGGT
This sequence comes from Pseudomonadota bacterium, assembly GCA_039025075.1. Lineage (GTDB taxonomy): Bacteria > Pseudomonadota > Alphaproteobacteria > Rhodobacterales > Rhodobacteraceae > Albimonas. Next base: position 4,260 of record JBCCPD010000155.1, read on the forward strand.
CTCGAAATCCATGGCGCCCATGGCCTCGCCCAGCTGCCAATGTTCTTTGGGATCAGAGGCATAGTTGCGAGGGTTGCCGTGGCGTCGAAGCTCGACGTTATCGGCTTCGTCGGCGCCGTCGGGGATCTCGGGGAGGGGGAGGTTCGGCAGGGCCAGGAGGGCGTCGCGGAGCGCGGCGTCCTCGGCCTTGGCTTCCTCTTCCAGGCGGGCGATTTCGTCCTTCTTTTCAGCGACGTAGGCGCGAAGGCGCTCGAACTCGGCCTCGTCGCCGGCGGCCTTGGCGGCGCCGACCTTCTTGGAGGCGGCGTTGCGGTCGGCCTGGGCGGCCTCGGCGGCGGCGATCTTGGCGCGGCGGGATTCGTCCAGCGAAAGCAGAGGCTTGGAGGCGTCGGAGACGCCGCGGCGGGCGAGGGCGGCGTCGAAGGCGGCGGGGTTTTCGCGGATGGCGCGGATGTCGTGCATGGGAGCCTCCCGAGGACGGAACGGGCGGGCTCTAGCGTGAATTCGGGGGCGGCGGAAGGGGCCGGGAGGGGGGCCGCAAGCGTGCAGCTTGCGTGCAGCGACGGCGCCGCAATGGTGCACGTCGGGTGCACGGCGCATGTTGCGGACGGCGTGCAAAGGTCCCGCAGGCGTCCCGCGCCTGTGCCGACAGCGTGCCGACGGCGTGCGCCGAGCGTCCGCACGGTTGCGGCAGGGGGCGCGGCGCCGGTCCTGGGGGGCCGGCGCCGTTGCGTCAGATGAGGAGGAAGTCGCTTTCGGAGATGTCGGAGCGGGTCACGTCCTCGAGCACCGCGCGTCCGCCGTCGTGGCGGAGGATGGCGTCGCCGTTCCGGAACCGCAGGGCGGCGTCGGCCTCGGCGGCGGAGGCGAAGCCGGTCAGGGCGGCGGAGAGGCCGATCGCGTCGCCCTCGGACGCGTCGAAGTCGCCGATGAGGTCCCGGCCTTTGGAGAGGCGGAATTCGTCGGCGCCGGGGCCGCCGTCGAGATCGTCTCGGCCGCCGCCGCCGTGGAGGACGTCGTCTCCGCCGCCGCCGTCGAGATCGTCGGCGCCGCCGCCGCCGAAGAGGCGGTCGTCTCCGCCGCGGCCGTCGAGGTCGTCGCGTCCGCCCTTGCCGCGCAGGACGTCGTCGCCGGCGCCGCCTTCGAGATCGTCGCGGCCGCGGTCGCCGGAGAGCTTGCGGCCGCCGCCGCCGCTTCCGCTGGAGCCGCCCGAACCGCCGCTGGAGCCGCCGCCGGAGTCGTCATCGTCTTCGAAGCGGAACATGGCTTCGGCGAGGTCGCCGCGGCGGGTGTCCTCGAGCAGAAGCGCGTCGCCGTTGGGCGCGGTGATCAGCGCGTCGTCGCCGCCGTCGCGGGAGACGGCGCGGTCGAGCAGGTCCGCAAAGCCGGAGAAGCCGAGGGAGGGGGCGATCTCGATCCACTGGTCGTCGGCGCGCCAATAGATCTCGTCGTCGCCGCCGTTCCAGACATAGCGGTCGGCGCCGGGGCCGCCGGTCAGCTCGTCGTCGCCCGGGCCGCCGTCGAGCAGATCGTCGCCGGGGCCTCCGTTCAGCTCGTCGTCTCCGCCGCCGCCGAAGAGCGTGTCGTCGCCGCCGCGGCCGTAGAGTTCCTCGTCGCGGCCGTCGCCGCGCAGCGTGTCGGGTCCGCCGTCGCCTTTGATCTCTCGCATCGCGCTGTCCTTGGTCTGAGGCGCCCTCCGACGCGTCGGGGGCGGCAGGGGGATCGAGGGAAATCAGGGCCCAGGCGCCGCGGACGCTTTCGCGGGCGGGGCGGGGCCGGCGCGGCGTCCGTCGACCGCTGGGCCGGCATCGCGCGGCGATGGGGCGACCGTAGGACCAAAGCATGACCGCCCCGTCCGATTTTCAGCCTTGGCCGAGGCGCGCGGCGGGTGGCGCGCCGCGGCGTCGGGCGGCGCGGGCGGGGTCGCCCCCGCCTTGCGCCGAAACCCCCCCGACGATAGATGACGCCGGACGCGGCGACGCCCCAGAGGCCGTCCGCCCCCACGGCCCATCGGAGGCTTCATGTTCGTGACACCGGCCTACGCTCAGGCGGCGGGCGACCCGCTGGGGGGCTTCGCCTCCTTCGTGCCGCTGATCCTGATCTTCGTGATCTTCTACTTTTTCCTGATCCGCCCGCAGCAGAAGCGCGCCAAGGAGCATCGCACGATGCTGGACGCGCTGCGCCGGGGCGATCAGGTGGTCACGCAGGGCGGGATCATCGGCAAGGTGTCGAAGGTCAAGGACGACGACGAGGTGGAGGTGGAGATCGCCGAAGGGGTGCGCGTGAAGATCGTGAAGGCCACCATCGCCCAGGTCGTGAGCAAGACCGAGCCGGCCAATGACAACTGACGCGCCGCGCCGGCCCTGAGGGGCGCGGACGGCCAGCGCCGGGGAGGCGTCGATGCTGCATTTCGCCCCGTGGAAGTCGGCGCTGGTGATCCTGGCCTGCCTGGCCGGGCTCCTGTTTTCGATGCCCAACGCGTTCTACGGCACGGTGGAGCGGGCCAACGACGCGCGGGCGGAGATGGAGACGGGGGCCGGCGGGGCCGCGTTGGAGGCGGCGGCGGGGGCTTGGCCGAGCTGGCTGCCCTCGGGGCTGGTGAACCTGGGGCTCGATCTGCGCGGGGGGGCGCATCTGCTGGTCGAGGTCGCGGTCGAGGACGTGCATGCGGAGCGGATGGACGCCCTGTGGCCCGAGGCGCGGCAGGTGCTGCGGGAGCTGCGCGACCGGATCGGGCCGTTCCGGCGGATCGAGACCGACGGCGCGGTGCTGCGCATTCGGCTGAGCGATCCGGCCGGGGGGGAGATCGCCGCGGCGGCGCTGCGGGAGCTGGCGCAGCCGGTGGCCGGGGGCCTGCTGGGGCCGGGCGGGCCGGATCTGAGCGTGGCGGTCGCGGCGGGCGTTCTGGACGTGACGCTGACCGAGCCGGCGATCGAGGAGATGGACGAGCGGACGATGGCGCAGTCGCTCGAGATCGTGCGGCGGCGGATCGACGAGACCGGCACGCGCGAGCCGACCATCCAGCGGCAGGGGGCGGATCGGATCCTCATTCAGGTGCCCGGCATCGGCTCGGCGGAGGAGCTGCTGGGGCTGATCGGGCGCACGGCGAAGCTGACCTTTCATCTGGTGGAGAGCGCGACGGGGGATGCCTCCACCCGCCCCGGGCCGAACCAGATCACGGTGGAGGACGCGGAGGCGCCCGGGCGGTTCTACGTGCTGGAGCGGCGGGCGCTGATCGCCGGGGACCGGCTGACCGACGCCCAGGGCGGCTTCGACGCGCAGACCGGGGAGCCGGTGGTGAACTTTCGGTTCGATCCGGCGGGGGCGCGGCGGTTCGGAGAGGTGACGGCGCAGAACGTGGGGCGGCCGTTCGCGGTGGTGCTCGACGATCTGGTGATCACGGCGCCGACCATTCGCGAGCCGATCACCGGAGGCTCGGGCCAGATCAGCGGTCAGTTCACCGTGGAGGGCGCCAACGAGCTGGCGATCCTTTTGCGCGCGGGCGCTCTGCCGGCGGAGATCACGGTGCTGGAGCAGCGGACGGTGGGGCCCGATCTGGGCGCGGACAGCATCGCGGCGGGGGAGACGGCGATCGTGATCGCCTTCGCGGCGGTGCTCGTGTTCATGGGGATCAGCTACGGGCTTTTCGGGCTGTTCGCGAACCTGGCGCTGATCTTGAACGTGGCGATGCTGATGGCGATCCTGAGCGTCATCGGCGCGACTTTGACCCTGCCGGGGATCGCCGGGATCGTGCTGACCATCGGCATGGCGGTGGACGCC
>JBCCPD010000156.1:0-8000 GCA_039025075.1 Pseudomonadota bacterium
CCAGTAGGTTACCAGCCCGCCGCGCTTCGCGCACCCCGCCGGTCCTCGCGCTGTCGAGAGGACGACGGCCGCGCCGAATCCCTCTTTGCGCGTTGCAAAGCGCCGGCGATCCGGATGCAGTTCGAAAGGACGTAAAGCGGCAGGTTTGCCGAAAAGTCCTTTGGGTCAATGGCCTTGGCCGGACCGGCCTCGCCCGGATGCACGCGGTATGACCGACATTTAGACTTCACATGTCTGGAAATTCGAGATACAGACAACACAGAACGGCGTTGGCTCCATGTCAGCCCGTCCACTTGTCGGGGAAAAAGCGAGGAGAGGGTTCATGAGGGCCTTGGTTTTTGGAGCGGTTGCCGCGAGCTTGATGGCGAGCTCGGCCATCGCGGCCACCGTGAACGCGGTGGTGAACATCGCGCCGCCGGGCACGCAATCGGCTGGTGCAGCGAACAACCGCGCAGTGACGGTGTCTCGCTTCGACCCGTCGCTCGGAACGCTGACGCAGATCGACTTCACGCTCGACTCGACTGTGGATGGGTTCATCCAATATGAGATCACCGGAACATCGGGTGGAGATGTTTCCGTCGAGTTGGGCGCTGATGCGTCGTTGACTTTCCTCGGCCTCGAATTCTTGAGCACCAATGCTGCGTTCTCGACGACCGATTTCGGCAAGTCGGGCTTCGACGGCGTGCAGGATTTCGCAGGCGCCTCAGGCAATGCATATCTCGGCATTGTTGAGAACGACACCGACATGCGCACTGTCACGGCAGGGATGGGCATCGGGTTCGTGGTGGGCCAGGATATCCTGAACCAGTTCACTGGCGTCGGCGCGGTGAATGGGTTCATCCCGAACTCGGCGAACACCTCTGCAACTGGTCCGGGATCGATCCTTCAGGAGTTCGAAACGAACTACACGCCTGCTTTGACGGTGGTGTATACGTTCGCTCCGCCCCCGCCGCCGGACGGTGAAATCCCGCTCCCCGCGGCCCTTCCCTTGTTGGCCACGGCGCTTGGAGGTTTCGGGTTCATGTCCTGGCGCAAGCGCCGCGCCTGAGGCTGCAGACAGCGAATTTAGAGGGGCCCTTCGCGGGGCCCCTTTTCATTTGGGCCGTCTTTGAATTCAGCGGTGTCGTGACCTTCGACAGTCTTGCCAAGCCACCCACCGTCGGAACGCGGTTCCGCGTAAAATGAAGTGGCCCCTTGAGATCGCTCGTCAGCTTTCGCCTTCCCTCGGTGCTGAGGCGCAGACAGACGTAGGACAGGCTAGGCGTCTGTGCTTCGCCAGCACCTTCAATCGAGAAATCCGCCGCTTCTCAGCGGCGGATTTCTCGGTTGCGAAAACTCCGGATGGGCTCGTCGAACAGGCTGGGAAGCGAGATCGGTTTAAGAAGGCTGCTGCGAGCCGACTATCGGCTCCACCAGCCGCGCTTCCGAGGCTTGGGGGTTTCGTCGACCGAATCGAGTTCGGCAGCGGGCGACGTCTGGGTCGCGGAAGCGTCGACTTCCGGCTCCGCCGAGGCCTCGACCGGTTCTTCGGCGCTCTTCAAAGCGTCCTCGTTCGACGAAGCGTCTGATCCGTCCGTCTCAGCAGTCTCGTCAATCAGCTTGTCGGGCGAAGCCTCAACCGGCTCCTCAGACGTCTCGTTCGGTGCGGTTGGCTGTTCTGCCACGGACTCCGTCGCCTCCGGCGGAGCCTCGCCCGCGCTTATGGCTTTGGCGTCCTCTGCCTCCGCCGTCGATCGCTTGCGCCGCCGACGTGTCTTGCGCGGCTCGGGGATCTCCGCCGGCGCGTCCGAGATCGCCGCGGCGGAAGCGGTCACCGCCTCCGACGATGCGGCGTCGCGCTCCGCCCCGTCCGCGGCCGCCCCCTCGTCTCCCACTCTGGCTTCAGCGCCCTCGGCGTCTTCGTTCTTGCGCCGACGGCGTCCGCCGCGGCGACCGCGGCGGCGACGCCCGTTGCCCGCGTCGTCGTCGTCCTCGGGGGAGGGTTTGACGTCTCGACCGGTCGGCTCCCGCGCCGGCGCCGCCTCCACAGACGTCCCTTCATCCGGGGCGCTCGGCGCCGCACGGTCCGTGATTTCCACCGTTTCTTCGATCTCGTCGACCGGTTCGGCCGCAGCAGTCGAGATTGCCTCCGCCGGCGCGCGCGTCTGCGTGCGGCTCTTCTCGATCTCGAACTTCGGCGACGACAGCATCGGATCGGCTTCGAGCCGGATCGAGACGCCGCTGCCGGCCTCGATCTCCGCCAAATGCTCCCGTTTCTCGTTGAAGAGGAACGTCGCCGCGCCCAGGGGCGCCTTGACCAGCAGCTCGGGCGAGCGGCCGCGCGACGCCTCGAAAGCCAGCCGCCGAAGGATCGTCAGGCCCAGCGACGCGTCGGAGCGCACGACGCCGGTGCCGTTGCAATGGGGGCAGGGCGCGGTCGTCGCCTCGATCATCCCGGGCCGCAGGCGCTGCCGGCTCATCTCCAGCAGTCCGAAGCCCGAGATGCGCCCGGTCTGGATCCGGGCCCTGTCGTCCTTGAGCCGATCCTTCAGCCGCTTTTCGACCGCGCGGTTGTTCCGCCCCTCCTCCATGTCGATGTAGTCGATCACGATAAGGCCGGCCAAGTCCCGCAGCTTCAACTGCCGCGCGATCTCGTCCGAGGCCTCGAGGTTGGTCTTCAGCGCCGTATCCTCGATCGAGCCTTCCTTGGTGGACTTGCCCGAGTTGATGTCGATGGCCACCAGCGCCTCGGTCACGCCGATGACGATGTAGCCGCCGGATTTCAGCTGCACCGTGGGGTTGAAGAGCTGCTCCAGCTCCTGCTCCACCCCGTGCTTGTAGAACAGCGGCGGGTCGGAACGGTTCAGCACCACGTTGCGCGAGTGACCGGGCATCAGCATGCCCATGTATTCGCGCGCCTCGCGCCAGCCCTGCGCGCCCTCCACCTCGATGACGTCGAAGTCGGAAGAGTACATGTCGCGGATCACCCGCTTGATCAGCGATCCTTCCTCGTGGATCAGCGCCGGCGCCGCGGATTTCAGCGTGGTGTCCCGGATCTTGGCCCAAGCGCGAAGCAGGTATTCGTAGTCCCTTTGGATTTCGGACTTGGAGCGTTTCGCCCCGGCGGTGCGGACGATGAGCCCCATGCCCTGAGGGACCTCGAAGGCGCTCGCGATCTCTTTGAGTTTCTTGCGGTCGGCCGCGGAGGTGATCTTGCGGCTGATGCCGCCGCCCCGCGCCGTGTTGGGCATCAGCACGCAATAGCGGCCGGCCAGGCTGAGATAGGTGGTCAGCGCGGCGCCCTTGTTGCCCCGCTCCTCCTTGACGACCTGCACCAGCAGGATCTGGCGGACCTTGATGACCTCTTGGATCTTGTAGCGGCGCTGGGCGATGCGGCGGATGGAGATCGCCTCGGCCATGTCGTCGCCCGCGTCTACGTCGACCTCGTCTTCGTCTCGCTCGCGGTCCTTGTCCCGCCCTCGAGAACGGCTGCGCCCGCGGCTGCGGGGCGGCGCCGCTTCGGCCTCATCGTCCTTGTCGGCCCCGTCCGGTTCGGCCTCTCCCGAGCCCTCTTCGGCATCCTCGTCGGAGCGCGAGCGCCCGCGACGCGAGCGGCGCGACCGCCCCCCCCGGCGGGATCTGCGACGCCGCCGGCCATCCTCGCCGTCGACGTCCTCCGCTCCGTCGTCGGGTTTTTCGGACTCGTCGCTCTCGGCCGAGCCGCTCTCGGCATCGTCGTCGGGCTCGTCTTCCGGCGCGATTTGCGCGTCGCTTCCCGCATCCTCGGTCGTCGCCTCGGCCTCGGTCGCCTTCGCTTCGATAGCCTTAGGAGGCTCGGCCTCCGCCGCGTCGGAAGGCGCGGCGTCGTCTGCCGCGCCGGCCGGTTCAGTTCGGGGCGCGGAAGCCTCGACCGCGGCCGATTGTCCGGCGGCGTCGTCCTCATCGGGCTTGCGCGCGCCGGCGGCGGGATAGTCCTCCTCCACGGTCTCGTTGTCGTCGGCGCCGGTCGCTTCGGCGATGCTGTCGGGCTTTTTCGATGCGCCGGTTTCGTCCGCGTCCGGGGTTTCCGGGTCCGCAGCGTGATCGTCGGCTCCGCTTGCTTGGGTTGTCTGCGGCTCGATCGGCGCGCCGTCGTCGATCGCCGGCTCGGCGGTTTCCACCGTAGCAGGGTTTTCGACCGGCGCGTCTTCCACAGGCTTCGCGGCCGTCTCGTCGTCTTCCGGCGTCTCGGCCACCTCCACGATTTCAGCCGGCGTTTCGGCGGGCGCGGCCTCCGGGGCCTCACTGGCCAGCTCGCCCTCGTCCACAGGCTCGATGATCTCGAGCCCTTCCGGCGCGTCGCCGTCAGAGCCCTCTTCGGCTCCGGTCGCTGCTGCCTGCGCCTCGCGTTCCGCCTGCTCGGCCTTTTCGGCGTCGCGCGCTGCCTCCGCCTCTGCGCGCTTCTTCGCCGCTTCCGCCTCCTCGGCGATCAACGCGTCGCGGTCGGCTTTGGGAATCTGGTAGTAGTCCGGGTGGATCTCCGAGAACGCGAGGAACCCATGGCGGTTCCCGCCATATTCCACGAACGCCGCCTGCAAGGACGGCTCCACCCGCGTCACCTTCGCGAGGTAGATGTTGCCGGCGATCTGTCGCTTCGAGGCGGACTCGAAGTCGAAATCCTCTAACTTCGAACCGTCCAGCACGACGACCCGAGTCTCCTCGGGATGCGTCGCGTCGATGAGCATCTTCTTTGCCATGGTCTCCTGAGCCGCCCACGGCGCCGAGCCCCCTCGCCCGGGGCGAGGGTGCGCTGCGTCGCGGCGGTTTCCGTGTTCGCGAGGCCGCGCCGCGCCGCGCGGGCCCGGCCGGACGCTGCGTCGCGTCCTCCGGTCTCTCGCGTGAGCATCGCGTAAGGCATCGCCTGGGTCTCCTGCGGCGGGCGGGATCGCCGGCCGAGCTGCTGCGCGATCGCCTGCGGACGCCTCTCCGCGCCGCGATCGCCGTTCCTCCCGACCCGCACGCCGCCTCTTCAAGCCCGAGGACCGGCCCGAGGCGTCGTCGCCCATCGGGTCCGGAGGTTCGGCGCGCAGATCGAAAACCTGTGCATTGCGTCAGAGCCGCGCGCATGCCCTTCATGGAAGAAATCGCAAGGCCGCCTGACGGTCCGCTTATAGGCCTCCGCGACGTCGGGACGCAATCGGAAACGGTTGGCCGCGGGGGGAGGCAAGCGGGAGAGAGACCGCTTGTCGGCGAGCATGGCCGGAAAGGTGGCGCACTCCGGAGTATGAACAGCATGCCGCTTAAAGCACTGTTTTTACGTTTGAAAGCCTTGTCTGCTGCATCGGCGGCGGCAGGGATGTGCGCCGCGCCAGGGCTGGCGCAGCCTTTGCCGTTGGCTGCAGCTGACGAGCTGCGCTTGACGATAGTTCTACCGCGTTTTGAGAGTCCGAAGGCCGTTCCCGATTGGTCGGCGCGCATCGCTCCGGATGGCCGCCGCGTCGTCATCGATTTCCCTTTGGACCGTTGGGTCGCTCCGCCGATATTGACGCGGGGCGAGGCGGCGCTTCGGGCCGGGCGTGGGCCCGACGGCCGCGCCCGGTTGAGCGTTGCGACGACGGGGCCGTCGTCGCTCCTCTCCGCGGCGTTTCGGGCCGCGCCCGATGCGGCTCGGCTCGACCTGGTCCTGCGCGGGGAGCCCGGCGATGCGGTCTCGCCGCCCTCCTCGGATCGGCGTGCCGACACGCGGCCGCCGGAGGCTCCGCTGGTGTTCATCGATCCCGGCCATGGCGGGGTGGATCCAGGCGCCGTTGTGGGCGGCGTGCGTGAAAAAGACCTCGTGGACGCCTTCGCCGCCGAACTCGCCGCCGCTATCCGCGCGTCCGGCCGATGGAGGGTCGCCTTTTCGCGCGACGGGGATCGCTTCGTCAGGCTCGATGAGCGTTGGCGGCGGGCGGACGCCGCCGGAGCCGACGTGCTGCTGTCCATCCACGCCAACACCGTGACGCGGGGCGATGCGATGGGAGCCGCGGTCTTCACCTTCAATGCGGTCGGCGGGTCGGTCGACGCGCGCGGACTCGCGCGGCGGGAGAACGTCGCCTCCGTCGAGGAACGATCCGCGGCGCCATCGGCTCACCCGCCCGAACGGCGCGTGCTGGCGTCGCTCGCCCGTCGCGTGACCCTCGCGGAGTCCCGCGCCGCGGGGGACGACCTCGCCTACGCGTTGTCTTTGGCGACGCCGATGCTGCGCGGACGCGCCCATGAGCAGGCGGATTTCCGCGTCCTGCGCTCCGCCCATACCCCGTCCGCGCTGATCGAGCTCGGGTTTCTGACCAACGCCCACGATCTTGCACGGCTTCAGAACCCCGACTGGCGCGCCCGCGCGGCCGGCGCGCTCGTGGCGGGGCTGGAGCGGTGGCGCGTGCGGGCGGCGGGCCTGTCCTCCGACCCGGCCAGCCGCTATGCTGGCGAGGCAGGGGAAGAGCGACTCGCAGCAGGCAGGAACGACGTCGAATGATCCGCTTCGCGGCATGGATGTTCAGTCTGAGCAGCCTAGGCGCCATTATGGGGCTCGGGCTGCTCGCGGCCGTGCTCTGGGCTTATGGCCGCGACCTCCCGGACCATCAGGCTTTGGCGCAGTACCAGCCGGCCACCATATCCCACGTCTATGACGGCGACGGCCGCGTCATGGCGGAGTACTTCACCGAACGGCGGATCTTCGCCCCGATCGACGAGGTGCCCGACTTGGTGAAGAACGCCTTCATCTCGGCCGAGGATCGGACCTTCTACGAACACTCCGGCTTCGACGCGGTCGGCATTCTTTCCGCCCTCGCCGATTTCGCTCAGGGCGAGCGGCTGCGCGGGGCCTCCACCATCACTCAGCAGGTGATGAAGAACTTCCTGCTCACCAGCGAGCGCAGCTTCGAGCGCAAGCTGAGGGAGATCATCCTGGCGACGCGGATCGAGCAGGTGCTGTCGAAGGACCAGATCCTCGAGCTGTACCTGAACGAGATCTTTCTGGGCGCGCGCGCCTACGGCGTCGCCGCCGCGGCCGCCAATTATTTCGGAAAGCCTTTGGAGGCGCTGACGCCTGCCGAGTCCGCCTACCTTGCAGCGCTTCCCAAGTCCCCCTCCTCGCTCCACCCCGTCCGCAATCGGGAGGGTGCGCTGGATCGCCGCGATTACGTGCTCGGCCAGATGCTTCGGAACGGGCATATCGACCGCGCCGGCTACGACGAGGCCATCGCGGCCCCGCTCGACACTCTGCTGGACGGCACGTTGGAGAGCCAGCTCGCGGCGACGCCCGATCGCGGCTACTTCACCGAGGAGATCCGGCGTCAGCTGACCGAGCGCCTGGGCCGCGACCAGGTTCTGGGCGGCGGTCTCGCCATCCGCGCGACGGTCGAGCCCAAGCTTCAGCGCGCCGCCGCAGACGCCCTGCGCGCCCGGCTGGAGTCCTGGGATCGGGAGCGGGGAGGATGGCGCGGCCCGCTCGCCTCCATCGCCGTTGAAGCGCTGGAGGAGGAGGCGGATTGGCGCGCCGCCCTCGCCGCGGTCGAGGCGCCGCGTGACATCCCCGGCTGGCGCCCCGCCGTGATCCTTCAGGTCGGCGAGCGCAGCGCGCGCATCGGCATCGAAGGGGTTGAGGAGGACGACGACGGCCACTTCATTCCGATGCGGGATGTGCGTTGGGCGCGCCCGCGGCTGGACGGCGACCGGCTGGGCCGCGAGCCTCGCTCGCCTGCCGATGTCTGGTCGCGCGGCGACGTGGTGATGGTGACGGCCGTCTACGACGGCGAGGGCGACGCGCGGGTCTTCGACCGTTGGTCGCTGCGCCAAGTGCCGGAGCTGCAGGGCGCCTTCATGGCCATGGACCCGAATACCGGCCGGGTGCTCGCCCTGCAGGGCGGGTTTTCGTTCCAGTCGTCAGTGTTCAACCGCGCCACGCAGGCGAGGCGCCAGCCCGGCTCCGCCTTCAAGCCGTTCGTCTACGCGGCGGCGCTCGACAGCGGATATTCGCCGTCCACGGTCATCCTCGACGCGCC
>JBCCPD010000157.1:0-7939 GCA_039025075.1 Pseudomonadota bacterium
AGCCTTACCGGATGCCGAATGCCGCGTCGCACGAGTTGCCCTCCGTCTCGCCGCCGACGGGCGGCAGGGAGGCCAGCGCGGCTTCCAGGTCCGCGCTGAGCCACACCTTGATCCGGTCGCCCACAAGGCGCGGCTGAGGCAGCACGCCGTCGCGCACCATGACGTCGAACGTCGTGGCGCTCACCGCGCAGTATCGCGCCGCCTCGGCCCGTCGCAGGGCGCCGGGGGTCCACACGGCCGAGGCTCGCGACATGGCGCCCTGCCCCCTCGCTCAGCCCGATAGGCGGACGCGGACGGTCGGGGCCGTGGCGCCGGCGGCGGCGATGCACACGCCGATCTTGGCGCCGCTGTCGAGCGCCGCGACGCGCCTGTTGGCGGCGTCCCACTCCACCGCGTCGCCGATGGCGTAGGCGTCGGTCGTCGCCTCCTTGGGTAGCTCGAAGACGCCTTCGGCCGTCAGCGCGACGGCGGCGCCGCTCTCGGCGGCCGTGGCGGCGACGCCGAAGAGCTCGCCGATCTGCACCCCCTCTCCGGAGGCGAGGGCGGCAGGCGCAGGGACCGTGACGGTGCGGCCGGGCTGGACATAGTTCCTCATGGCTCAGAGCCCTTTCGTGGTCGTGATGCGGACTTGGGAGACGGGCGCGCCGCCCTCCGCGGCGGCGAGCCTGCGTTCGGCGTCGGCGAGCGCGGCGCGCATTTCCGAGACGGTCGAGTAGGTGACTTCCCGCCCGTCCACGGAGACGGAGCGCACCCCCCGATAGAGGGCGCGCTCCAGCGCGTCGCGCAGCGTGCGGAGCTCGGAGGCGGCGAGGCTCACGCTCAGGCCCCGGCGTTCTTCTGCCAGCCGCGCCAGTCGACGAAGCCGGCTCCGAAGTCGAGGCGCACCTTGATCTGAACGCCGTCCACCTCGAATCCGGCGCGGGTCTCGATCTGCGGCCCCGGCTCGCCTTCCAGGTAGGCGAACTCGAGCCCGTCGATCTCGGCCGGCGCGGCAACGACGTAGAAGGCGGTGGCGGAGGTAAGGCGGTTCTCCACCACCACGTTCAGAGCGGAGTTGACGTTCACGTCGGCGGTCGTGTGCGGAGTGATGTCCGCGACCAGCTTCATGGCCGCGTCTTCGAGCTCCGGCGGGACCAGCAGATAGCGGGGCGTGGCGGCGATGGGCTCGCCCGAGAGGCCGGTCTGCTTGCGCATCGCCGTCCGGCGAGCGGCGAGGGTGGCGGCGTCCAGCGCGGCGGCGGTCCCCGCGAGGTTGCCGTGGGAGGCATGGAACAGCGCCGCGCCGTCCGACATGGCCGGGTTGCCTTCCAGCAGCGCCACCATGGTCTGCGCCTCGAACGCCGCCGCGGCCTGCCCCATGCGGGCGGGCACCTGCTGGAACGCCCCGAGGTCGTCGTTGACGAGGGCGGGGCGGGAGACGCCGACGATGCGGCCGAAAGTGCCGAGCCGGTAGCTCTCCGCCGCTTCGGCGAGGGTCCCGCTCGTGAACTCGCCCGCCTCGGAGACGGGTTCCAGCACGGGCGCCTCGCCCATCTGGATGCGGTTCTTGGCGCGGAAGTCGCGGGCCGTCGTCTGGCGCGCCAGCATCCGAAGGCCGGAAGGCGCCGCCTGATAGGCCGCGCGCAGGGTGCGGTTGGTGGCGTCTCCGAGGATCAGCGGGAAGTCGGACGTGGTGTGCAGCGCCCGCGTCACCAGCGCCGACGGCGAGAGGCCGGTGACGGTCTGGCCGCGATGGCGCAGGCTCTCGCGAGCGAGGTCCGGCATGGTCATGTGGGCGAAGGCCCGCGCGGACTCGCTGAGCTCGTGCGACGGGTTCATGCGGGCGTAGAGCGCTTCGCCCGCCCGCACGGCGCGGGTCTCCGGCGCGTCGTGATCCACGCCGACGCTCGCCCGCTGCACGCGGATCGTGGGCGCGGAGCGGGTCTGCATCGCCTCAAAGGCGGCGGCGCGCGCGGCCTCCACCGTCGCTTCGGCGTCGATCTGCCCGTCAGCCCACTCCGAGCCCAGCGACGTGACTTCGCCGATGCTGCGGATTTCGCGGTTGATCTCCGCCCGGCTGGGGTTGGGGGCCGGCGGCGCGGCCGAGGCCGGCGCCGGGGTTTCGATGGGATCAGGCATCTGCTCGCTCCTGATGGTGGCGCCGGGATCGGCGGGGATGGGGACCAGAGACGCTTCGAGCGGCGTCCATTTGGTCGCGGTGCGGATGAGGGCTCCGCCGGGCGCGCGTTCGTCGCGCCAGGCGTCCACCCGATAGCCGAGGGAGACGCCGCGCAGGGCGCCGTCCTCTATGTCGTCGATCACGCCCGCGCTCTCGGCCCGGCGGGTCAGACGAAGCTTCACGATCAGCTTCCCGCCTTCGCGGCGAACGCCTTCAACGGCGCCCAGCACGTCGCCGACGTCGGAGTGGCGATGCGTGTTGAGCACCGGGGCGCCGACGAAGTTGGACAGGTCCGCAGCGGCGACGGGAAGCCGCTCCGTGAATCCGAGCCGCTGCACGTCGGCGCCGGTCGAGGCGATGGCTTCGACGGTGCGCGCCTCGCGATCGAGGCTGGACGCGGCGACCGCGGCCCGCAGGTGCAGAAGCTCAGGCATCCTCTCGATCCTCCGTCTCGCGATCTTCGGCCAGGTCGGCGGCGGGCGACGGAGCGCGGCCGTCGGCGGCGATCTCGGCGTCCAGCGCTTCGAGCTCGCGCCCACGGCCGGCGACGACTTCGCGGCGGGACTTGAACCCGGCCTCCACCGCCAGCCGGTCCGCGGCGATCTCGTTCTGCGGGTCCACCCACGGCCAGCCGGGCCGGATGAACTCGGCGGCGAGCCAGTCGGCGGGCGACGCCTCGAAGCCGGGGGCCGGGAGCCGGCCGGAGAGAACTTCGAGCGTCAGCCAGCGCCGCCAGAGGGGGCGCAGCAGCTGCGGGATCAGAACCTGTTCCTGCACGCCTTCCATGCGGCGGCGGAAGTCGATGGCGCCGGCGCGGATGCTCGAGTAGTTCACGCCGCTCAGGTCGCCCGTCAGCGCCTCGTAGGTCAGCCCGAGGCCGGCGGCGATGGCGCGAAGCTGGGAACGAAGGAAGTCACCCGCCGCGCCCGATCCGGACGGGGGCGAGGCGAACTTGATGTCCTGACCGGGGCGCAGGACGTGGAGCGAGCCGGGCTCCATCCCCGCTTCCAGCACGCCGTCGGAGCGCTCGCCCTCGAAGCCGCCGGCTCCCGGCCCCTGCTCGTAGATGAAGCCCGCGAACTGCGCCTCCACCTTGGGCCGGACCAGCAGGGCGTCGGCGGCGGCGTCATGGTCGGCGAGGCGCAGGGCGACGGGGGCGAACCAGCTCAGCCCCCGCACCTGCCCCGGCCATTGCGGGCGGAAGACATGCAGGATTTCGGAGGCGGGGACGCGCGTCGGCGTGAGCGAGGCGACGGCGAGGGGGAGGTCCGGCAGGTCGGGGAAGACGTGGTAGGCGACGCGCCGGCCGGCGGCGTCGAACTCCACCCCCGCGACGATCCGCGCGCCGCCGCCCAGGTCCCGGTGCAGAGCTCCGTCGAGTTGCCGGGGGTCGAGCATCTGCGGGTGCAGGCGCCCGCCGTCCGCGCGAAGCTGGATCAGCGCTTCGCCGTCGCGGACCATGCCGCGCGCGACCAGCGCTTGCAGGGCGGCGAGGCTCGTGCGGCCCTCGCCGTCGGGGTCTTCGGCCCATCGGGCGAAGGCGGCGTTGACGGCGCCGCGCGTCTCCGGATCGGGATGGGCGGAGCTCGGCCGGATGCCGCCGGCGCCGGTGAGGGCGGAGGCCAGCGCCTCCACCGCGGCGGCGGCGTGAGGATTGTTCCCGGCGAGGTAGCGGGCGCGGTCCTGAATCGGTCCGCGGCCGGCGAGCGCGGATGAGTTGAGCGCCGGAAGCGCCTGCGCGCCGGTCCACCGGCGCCCGCCGCCGGCGGCGTCGAAGCCGCGGGCGCCGGACAGGCGCGCGATCCGGCGCCGGAACGCGAGGTAGCCGCGGCGGATCAAGCGCGGCTCCGATCCGAGGAGCCGGCGGGAAGGCGCCGGGACCCATCCGACCTTCCCACCGGCTCAGGCGCAGGACGGGCGAGAAGGCGCGCCCGCGGTCCCGCGCATCCCCCGCAGCAGGCCATGCCAACTCCTGCCGGGGGATAGGATTGAAGGGTGGCGCTCACGCGTCCTCCGCGTCGCCGCCAAAGAGCCGTTCGGCTCCGTCGTCCCAGAGGTCCAGCACGCCGCGCGGAAGGCTGCGCAGCAGCGGCTTGAGGAAGATAATCCACCCCCCGAGGTCCGAGTAGTCTTCCACGTCGTTGGGGTAGTCGAACCACGACATGCCAAGATCGCTTCCGCCCACAACCAGCATCGGCGGTCGTCCGGAGCCGGGCTTGTGGAGGAAGATGAAGCGAGGAAGATCGTAAGCCTGCTTGGGCTCGGTGAGCACCCGTTCGAACCACTCCGCCACAAGGTGCAGGGACGCGTCGAAGGCGGATTCGAGATCCACCCCGAGACTGTTGAGCGCGCGCATGACCGCCAGCACGAGCACGTCGCGGGCGCTGTAGCGCCATGACGGCTTTTTCAAAGGCGTGCCGTCTTCGAAGCGCTCCTTGAGCACGCCTACGGTGCTCGTGCGCGACGCGCAGCCGCCGGGCCGCGAGAACAGGCCGATCCGCCGCCAGTCGTGTAGCCGGTCGGTCTTCTCGCCGATGAACGCCGCGGTCTGGGAGGCCGTGTAGAACTGCATCAGCCGAATACCTTTTTCATGTGGCGAACCT
The DNA here is from genome assembly GCA_039025075.1 of Pseudomonadota bacterium. Lineage (GTDB taxonomy): Bacteria > Pseudomonadota > Alphaproteobacteria > Rhodobacterales > Rhodobacteraceae > Albimonas. Next base: position 4,762 of record JBCCPD010000157.1, read on the forward strand.
TGATTTTTCATGGTTCGCCACTTGATATCTTCCGACGGGTTGTGGGGTCAAGCGGATTCACGCTCCGCGCGAGCCGCGTCCTGTTCCGCTCTCGTCGCCAGCAGGTCAGCCGCGAGCGCTAGGGTGACGGCATGAATCTCAACGACTTCATCTCCGCCCCGTTCGGGGATCGTGAGATTGCCGTCGCCGTCGGTCCATCCGCTGAGCACGCAGAAGTAGCGGAGCGACTCCGCGAGGCCGGGCAGCGTCGTCGGCAGGGTGACGGTCAGGCGCTCCATCAAGGCCAGGTGCAGGGCGTCGTCGTCGGCGACCGAGCCGGGCGCCAGCGCGGCGCGGGCCTTCAGCCGTTCCAGTTCTTCGGTGATCTCAAGCGCGGGGTCGGGACGAGGGGGGTTCATCGGACATCTCGATTGTATCACTGGCACATGTATGACTTGTGCCACTAGCGTAAGTCAATCGCTATTGTGCCAGTTGGGCCGGTTGCGTAGAGTCTGCACATGGAACGAGACGAACGCGAACCGCGCGACAAGCGCGTCCCCTTCATGCTCTCGCAGCGTGAGCTCGAAGCCGTTGACGATTGGGCGTTCTCGCACCGGGTGCGGCAGCGCTCGGAGGCGATCAGGCGACTGCTCAGCATCGGCCGGACGTTCTCCGCGCCGCCGGATTGGGTCGAGACGGCTCAGCACGCCTACTACGAACGGCTCCGAGCGGCGCGAGAGGCGATCATCGCCGACTTGTTCAAAGACTGAGCGCCGCACCGATCAGCCCCCCATCCGCTTCGACCGAATGACGCGCGGCGGCGCGGCGGCGCGGTCCCGATCCGCGGCGGGCGCCTCGCCCTCCATCGGCCGCGCCGCCATGGCCTCCGCCTCCGCTTCCAGCCGAAGGCCCTGCGCCGGCAGCCCGTGCAGGGCGGCGAGGGCGTAGACGAAGCAGTCGAGCGCTTCGTTTCGGGCTCCCGGCCGGCGGAGCTCCCAGGTCCGCACCGCGCGGCCGTTGACGTGCTTGGTCCGCACCTTCTCCGCCGTCAGCTGATCGAACCATTCCGGCGGGAGCGCGTGAGAGAACCGCACCGCGCCGGGCCCCGGCTCCGTCGCGGCGAGGCGGGCGGCGAGGGTGTCTTTCAGCCCGTCCACCCCGACCATGAAGACGGGGGCCCCGCCCTTCCCCTTCGAGACGGTGCGCGGCCACGGCGGCACGCCCGCGCCGCCCCGCCCCTTCACGCCCCAGATGCGCCGGCCCAGCCGGGTCCGAACGAACTCGTAGGCCGCGGCCGTGTGGCGCCCGCCGGTGTCGAGGGCGACGGCGCGCAGGATCAGCGGCGGCACGGCGCGGGCATGGGGCCAGCGGTGCAGCAGCAGCGCGTCCAGGTCTTCCCAGAGGCGCGGGCCGGACGGATCGCCCCAGAGCACGCGGTGCTCGATCACGAACGCCTGCTCGCCGGCGCCCCAACCCACCACCTGCACCTCGATCCGGTCGCCCTGCACGTCCACGCCCGCCGTCAGCAGGGCCACGTCCGGGGGGAGGGTCGGGCCGAAGTTTTCGCGCCGTCCGACAAGGGCGCCGGGCTCCATCGCCTCGCCGCCCCGGTCTTCCCAGGCTTCGCCCAGGCAGGTGTTGACCCATACCTGCAACCGGGCGGGATCCTTGCGGACGCGGCCGTGTTCCTCGGCGATCTCGCCGAAGGTCTGGAAGACGCTGTAGAGGCTGGACAGGTGGAAGCCGGCGGTGCGACCGTCGCCCTCCGCTCCGACGCGCCACTCGCCCCGCGCCAGCAGGCGGGGCTTGTCGGCGTCCTCGATCACGCCGCCGCATTCGGGACAGGCGGCGTAGGCGTCGCCCCGGCGCCCCTCCGGCCAATGCACGTTCTTCCATTCGAGCGTTTGCATGTGGCCGCAGTGCGGGCACGGGATGAAGAAGCGGCGGCGGTCGGACTCGTCGTAGGCCGCTTCGATCCGCGACTCGCCCTTGATCGTCGGCGTGCTCACCAACAGCACCTTGCGCCGGCCGCGATAGGTCGCGGTGCGCTTCATGGCGAGGTCCACCGGATCGCCCTCGCCGTCGGCGTCGGCCGGGAAGGCGTCCACTTCATCGAGGAACAGGTAGCGCGCCGGGGTGGAGCGCAGGCCGGCGGCGGAGTTGGCGCCGGTCATCACGATCTGCCCGCCGGGGAACGCCTTGGCGAAGGCGGTGTTGGTGCTGTCTCTCGATCGCGCCGGGGCGATCCGGCGGCGGAGCTCCGGCGTCGCCTCGATCATCGGGTCGATCCGGGTGCGGGTGTTCCGCCGCACCATGTCGAGGCTCGGCATGACCAGCAGGGCGAGGCCCGGGGCGTTGGCGATCACGTAGCCGAGGAAGTTCAGCCCCGCCTCCGTCCCGCCCAGCTGCGCCCCTTTCACGAAGACGACGCGCTCGAAGCCCGAGCCGACGCTGAGGGCGTCCATGATGCCGCGCAGGTAGGGAGCTCGGTCGGTGCGCCACGGGCCGGGCTCGGCCGAGGTCGAGGGGAGGCGCCGGTGCCTGTCCGCCCATTCGGAGACGGTCATCTGCGGCTCGGGTGCCATGCCCTCGCGCCATGCCCGATCCGCCAGCGTCTCAGCCGTCCTCATCGCGAAGGCCCTCCATCGGCGTCGCGGCGAGGTGCGCCAGGTGCTCGCGCATCAGCCGGTCGAAGGCGGCGAACAGGCGGGCCGGATCGGCGCCGGACTCGGCCGCGATCTGCGGCGCGGCGCGGCTGAAGAACGCGAGGTGCGCGTCGCGCTCGATCCGGGCGCGCTCGAAGATCGCCTTCTCCGCCGCCGCCCGGTCGATCAGGGCGCCCTTGGCGCGGTCGAGCTCAAGCTGCGCGGCCTCCGCCCGGATGCGGACGAGCTCGTGCCGCGGATCGACGTGGCCGGGTTCCATTAGCGCCTTGCGGCGGGAGGGCGAGACGTTCTCGCGATACCAGGCGAAGGCGGCGGCGCGATCGAGGCGCCCGTCGGCGCGGACCGGCAGGCCCTTGTCGATCAGTTGCGAGACGCGGGCCTTGGTGAGCCCGAGCTCATCGGCGAAGGCGGACTTGCTCAGCACCGGGGGCGGGCCGTTGCGGCGCTCCCCATCGGCCAGTAGGTCGTTCACTGCGCCTCCGTCCACGGCTTTACTTCCCTTCACAAGTTAAACGTTGTTCCGTCGTCACGCT
>JBCCPD010000158.1:0-7867 GCA_039025075.1 Pseudomonadota bacterium
GAGATCTTCGTCTTCGGCGCGGTGAAGCGGGAGGCGCCGCCGGCCGAAGTCCAGGTCGACGTGGTAGTGGCGGTGGAAGGCCCTTCCGCCCCGGTTCTGGTGCGGCGCAAGGCGCGGCGGTTCGGCATCTGGGCCAATGCCGAGACCGCGCGGATCGACGCGGCGCCCAGCTTCTACGCCGTCGCCGCGACAGGGCCTTTGCAAGACGTCGTCTCCGCCGACGACGATCGGCGCCATCGCATCGGCGTAGGCGCGAAGGTCCAGGCCGCGGAGCTGGGCGGCGGAGCGTCGCCGGAGGATCGCGATCTGTTCCGCGAGGCGTTGATCCGGCTGCGGGCGCGCGACGGCCTCTACCTCGAAAACGTCGAGCCGGTGCGGGTGACCGAGGGCACGCTCTTCACCGCCCGCTTCGCCCTGCCCGCCAATCTGGTGGAGGGGGACTACCGCGCGCGGGTGTTTCTGCTGCACGACCGGTCGGTTGTCGACCAGTTCGAAACCTCGATCGCCGTGCGCAAGGCGGGGATGGAGCGGTTCCTGTTCGCGCTGTCGCGGGAGTCGCCGCTGGTCTACGGCCTGCTGAGCATAGCCGTGGCGCTGGCCGCCGGCTGGGCCGCGTCGGAGGCGTTTCGGCTGCTGCGCGGCTGAGCCGCGTCGGGCCTTGGGCCCGCTATGCCAAGTCGGGCCTTGGGCCCGCTATGCCAAGTCGGTCGTTCGGCCCGCTAAGCCAAGTCAGGCCTTCGGCCCGCGCAGCCTCGTCGGGCTTTCGGACGATTGCGCCTCGGCCGAGCTTGGGGCTTTGCTGTCCCAAGGGCCTCGACGGACAGGTCCGGGTCGGAGCGGGGGCGGCGCCTTGGGCGAGATGATCGACGGGCGCTGGGTGCTGGACGGAGAGAGCGGCGTCGACGCCGGCGGGTCCTGGACCCGTCGTCCCAGCGTTCTGAAGGGCCGTCTGGGCGAGGGGCGTCTGACGCCCGATCCGGGGCGCTACCGGATCTATGCGGCGCCCAACTGCCCTTGGGCGCATCGAGTTCTGCTGGTGCGGGCCGTGCTGGCGCTGCAGGACGCGCTGCCTGTGACCATGGCCGAGCCCCGGCGCACCGATCAGGGCTGGGTCTTCGCCCCCGGGGCCGAGCCGGTCATGAGCGCCGCCGCGCTGCACCAGATCTATGCCGAGGGCGCGCCGGGCTATACCGGCCGCGTCACCGTCCCGGTCCTGCTGGACCAGCGCACCGGCGCGCTCGTCAGCAACGACAGCGCCGATCTGACCCGCATGATCGGCGAGACCTATGGCGGCGGACGCCTGACGCCGGCGCCGCTGCTGCCCCAGATCGACCAGTGGAACGCGGTGATCCACCGGGACGTCAACAACGGCGTCTACCGCGCCGGCTTCGCCGAGAGCCAGGCGGCCTACGAGGTCGCCGCGCTGGGCGTCTTCGGCGCGCTCGACCGGCTCGAAGGGCGGCTCTCCGCCTCCCGCTGGCTGTGCGGCGACGTTCTGACGGAAGCGGATCTGCGGCTGTTCCCCACGCTGGCGCGGTTCGACGCGGCCTATCACTACGCCTTCCGGCTGAACCTGGCCAGGCTGACGGACTATCCGGCGCTGTGGGCCTATGCGCGGGAGATCTACCAGCTGCCGGGCGTGCGCGAGACGGTGTTCTTCGACGTCTACAAGCGCGGCTACCATTCGCCGTCGGAAAAGCGCAACCCGCTCGGCATCGTCCCGATCGGCCCGCGCCTGGCGGATTGGGACGCGCCGCACGGGCGGGGCTGACGCCGAGCGGGGCGGACGCGGGCGCGCCGGTTCAAACGCTCAACGGCGCCGGCCCGGCGGTCTCCAACGTCTCCGGCGCCGCCGCCTCGACCCGGCGCAGACGCGGCGCTTTGGGGATCAAGCGGGACCAGCGCGGGGCCAGCCCTTCGGGCGCGCCCGCGGCGCGAAGCTTGGCGATGGACCAGGCGTCGCGGTCCTCGAGGATGCGGCGGTAGAGCGCCATGGCGCCTGGGCGGGCGAAGAAGCTGCGATGGCAGACCCGCGGCGTCCGCTCGGCCAGAGGAACGCCCCGCCGCGCCAGCCAGGCGGCGACGGCGGGATGATCGATCTGCAGATCCATCCAGTCGGATCGCATCGCCGGCAGCCCGCGGCGGCCGAGCGCCCGGGGCGCGCGCCCGTCGATCCGCGGAGCGGCCGCCTCGAACATCGCGTCGTAGGGATCGTTGTGCCGGGCGGCGATGTGGAAGACCTGGGTCCCGCCAGCCTGGGGCGACGGCGGAAGGGCGGCGAGGGCGCGGTCGGCGTCCTCGGCCGCGCCGAGCAGGATCATCCGCCCCGGCCTCGCCGTTCCCGATGCCTGCGCGGCCCGCAGCGCCACCTGCGCGCCGAGCGAATGCGCCAGCACGCCGAGACGCAGATCGGGCCGGCGGCGCGCCGCCTCCTCCAGCAGAGCGGCCAAGGCCTGCGCCGCGGCGTCGATCCGTCCGCAGACTTCGGAGAAGCCGTTGCGTCGGCTCCGCGCAAGGCTGGCCAGGTGAGGCGCCCACGCGTTCCAGCCGAACCCGACCGAAAGCCCGCCCAGATCCGCCGGCCAATCGGCGCAGCGCGGCGCGTCGTCGGGCCCGGCGCCGAACAGCAGCCGGTGGGGGTCTCGCCTGGGATCGCCGGGGCGATACTTGAAGCCGTGGATCAGGAAGGTCGCCCGTCCGCCCTGAGGCGCGGCCTCGATCGCGCGGCGCAAGGCCTCCGGCGCGCCGGTCAGCGCCACCGACTCAGCCCGCGCCTGCACCCCAGATCCATGTCCGGTCATGCGCTCGTCCTGCTCGGCCTCGACAGCGGTCTTCGCGCCGCTCGACCTTGCAACTAGCGGAGCTTTGCGACGGCCCCGTCACGCCCGCGCGACGAATCGACGACGGCCGGTTCAACGATAGGCCGACGGCGCGGCGCTTGACCATGCGGGCGGCCCGACGTACCTGCACAGGACGTGGCGATTTGGTCGGCCGGCTTGCGGGCCACGTAAAAGAAACCGCTAAAGAGGTCCGGGGCCGCGCCCCCGCTCCCCTCCCGATCCGGCCCGTTCGAAGGAGCCCCCTGCCGGGGGAAGCACGCCGCATGACCCGCTCCGACCTCCCGCGCCGCGCCCTCTCCCCCCGCACCCGCCTGGTGCATGAGGGGGCCGACCGCTCCCCCCACGGGGAGCTGTCCGAGGCGCTCTACCTCACCCAGGGCTTCGCCTACGAAAGCGCCGAGAGCGCCGCCGCGCGGTTCGAGGGGCAGGAGGACGGCTTCATCTACGCCCGCTACGGCAACCCCACCGTGGCGATGTTCGAGCGGCGCATCGCGGCGCTGGAAGGGGCCGAGGACGCCTTCGCCACCGCCTCCGGCATGGCCGCCGTCCACGCCGCCCTCGCCTGCCAGTTGAGCGCCGGGGACCACGTGGTCAGCGCCCGCGCGCTCTTCGGCTCCTGCCTCTACATCGTGGAAACCCTGCTGCCCCGCTTCGGGGTGGAGGTGACGCTGGTCGACGGCCCGGACCTCGCCGCCTGGCGCGCGGCCATGCGGCCGCAGACCAAGGTCTGTTTTCTGGAGAGCCCCTCCAACCCGACGCTGGAGCTGATCGACATCGCAGGGGTCGCCGAAATCGCCCATGGGGCCGGCGCCCGGCTGGTGGTGGACAACGTCTTCGCCACGCCGGTCTTCCAGCGGCCCTTGGCGCTGGACGCGGACGTGGTGATCTATTCGGCCACCAAGCATATCGACGGCCAAGGGCGGGTGCTCGGCGGCGTGGTGCTGGGCTCGAAAGACTTCATCCGCGAGGAGGCGGAGCCCTTCCTCAAGCACACCGGCGGCGCAATGAGCCCCTTCAACGCCTGGGTCATGCTCAAGGGGCTGGAGACGCTGGACCTGCGCGTCCGCGCCCAGGCCGCCACCGCCGCCCAGGTGGCCGACGCCCTGGCGGCGCATCCCAAGGTGCGCGCGGTGCGCTATCCCGGCCGGGACGACTTCCCTCAGCGCGCCCTGGCGCGGCGGCAGATGGAGACCGGGGGCACGCTGGTCGCGTTCGAGGTCGCGGATCAGGACGGCGCCTTCCGGCTGATGAACGCGCTGGAGGTGATCCTGATCTCCAACAATCTCGGCGACGCCAAATCCATCGCCACGCATCCGCGCACCACCACCCATCAGCGTCTGGAGGAGGCTCGTCGCCTCTCCCTCGGCATCACGCCCGGCCTGATCCGGCTGAGCTGCGGACTGGAGGCGGTCGAGGACCTGGTCGCCGACCTTTCGGCGGCGCTGGACGTCGCCTGAAGCACCGCCGGCGCCGCCGGCCCTGCTGACGCTTTTCGTCAGCAGAAGGCCGTGGCGGACCTGCATTTCGCCTCCCGTCGGTTGATCCGCGGCCCCGCCGCGCCACGTATGCATCCTCGAGACCGGGTCGAAAAGCCGACCGCTCGCCGCCTCGACCCCTCCCCTCCCCACATGGGCGAGAGGCCCCTCGTACTGCGACGCGTTCCTTGCGGGATGTGCCCGCGCAGCGTGCGTCGACTGACGAAGAAAGACATCCCCATGAACGACGCATTTCGGCTTGCCGATTACGAACCCGTGTCCGCCGGCGACGCCGCCCCCTCCGAGCTGGAGGCCCGAGCGGCGCTCGACCTGCTGCGCCGCTTCGGCGCCGCGAACCCCGAAGGCGCGGCCTCCCTCGGCCTCTCCGCCCTGCCCGCGCGGACCGAGGACGGCGCCCTGGCGCGGGGCTACGACGCCGAGTTCCGGCCCGACGCGGCCTACAAGGCCTCGATGCCCGATCTGCAGAACGGCCCCTCCTCGCTCATCAAGGGCGCGCGCCGGGGCATCCAGCATGTGGGCATCTCCAACTTCCGCATGCCGCTGGCCTATCGCCTGAAGGACGGCGGGACGCTGGTGCTGGAGACCTCCGTCACCGGCTCCGTGTCGCTGGAGGCGGACAAGAAGGGCATCAACATGAGCCGCATCATGCGGTCCTTCTACGCCGACGCGGGAGAAGCGGTGGACTTCGACCGTCTCGCCGGGGTGATCGAGCGCTACTTGGACGATCTCGAAAGCCTCGACGCCCGCATCGCGCTCAGCTTCCGGCACCCGCTGCTCAAGCCCTCGCTGCGCTCGGGCCTAGACGGCTGGCAGTACTACGACGTCAGCTTCGAGGTGATCCGCAAGGACGGCGAGACCCTGCGCGCGGTGCATCTCGACTACGTCTACTCGTCGACCTGCCCCTGCTCGCTGGAGCTCTCGGAGCATGCCCGCGCCTCCCGCGGCCGCATCGCCACGCCCCACTCCCAGCGCTCCGTGGCGCGGGTGAGCGTGGCGCTGACCGGCGAGGGGACGCTGTGGGTGGAGGACCTGGTGGCGCTCTGCCGCGGGGCGATCCCGACGGAGACGCAGGTCATGGTCAAGCGCGAGGACGAGCAGGCCTTCGCGGAGCTCAACGGCGCGAACCCGATCTTCGTGGAGGACGCCGTGCGCTTGCTGGCCGAGGCCATGGACGGCGACGCCCGCGTCGGCGACTACCGCGTGGCGGCGAGCCATCAGGAGAGCCTGCACAGCCACGACGCCGTGTCGGTGCTGACCCGCGGCGGGACCTTCGACGCCTCCTCGGTCGATCCGCGCTTCTTCGAGACGCTGATCCACAAGGGCTGAGGCCCGCCCGCCGGCCGCGCTTCTTCTTCGAAGCGCGGTCGGTCGCCGTTTCCCCCGGAGCCCCCTGTTCCGCAGCGAACGGCCCTCGGGGGCATCGAGCCCCCTCGGCCCGTCTCGGCGCAAGGCGCCTCGGGCGCTCCGCCCGACGGTCATCCCGTTCGCATGCCGCACGCCAGGCGTGTCCGGTCCCGGTCGACGCGCCGCCCGCTCCGGAGGGTCCCTCGCCAGCGCAGCGTCCCGCCGACGTCGCCGAAGGCGACGAGGCGCCCGGCCCAACGGGAGGGGTCGCCCGAAGGGCGTTCCCGACGGGCGGGAGCGCGTCCTCGCCGCAGAGGCGCGACGCCGGGTCTCGGCGCCCCGGCACGGCCTGAGCATGTGCGCGCACACATGCAGAATACTGACTGTGATAATGAAAGCAGGGCCTTAAGGGGATGCTCAAGCTTGAGCACCCCGACGGCCCACGCTTCGACGGTCAGGCAACGGGGACCGAAACCCCCACCCGCCCGCTGGTCTCCACCAGCGAGCCGTAAAGCCCCTCGCCCAGGATCACGCCCTCGGCCGCGCCGCGGGCCCGCTCGGCCCGCTCCGGATCGCCGGGGATCATCATCTTCGCCTCGCCGCGGGGGGCGGAGGCGCGGATGTAGTCCACGAACGCCTCCACGTCCGCGCCGATCGCCCCCGCCTCGCCGAAGCGCGCCGGATCCATGGCGATGCTCAGCATGCCGTTGCAGATCTCCGCGTCCATGTCCGCGTTGGTGCCCGATCCCACCAGCGCGCCCGCCAGCAGCTCGCAGGCGAGCGCCAGGCCCGAGCCCTTGTGCTGCCCCATCGTCTGCAGCGCCCCCGGCCCCATGCGCGGATCAGGCACGTGGGTCTTGGCGGTCTCTCCGTAAAGCGTCACGGGCCGGTCGCTGTCATCGCCGGCCTCGTCCACCATGGCGTCCTTGGGCAGCGGCTTGCCCTGCTGGAGCGCCACCAGGACCTTGCCCTCGGCCACGCGGCTGGTCGCGAAGTCGAGCAGGAACGGCCCTTCGTCCCCCTGCCGCGGCACGCCGACCACCACCGGATTGGTGCTGATCCGCCGCTCCCCCGCGCCGAAGGGCGCCACCAGCCGCGAGCCGGGGACCGAGACCCAATGCATCGACCAAAACCCCTTCTCGGCCAGCCGCTCCGCCCAGTGGCCGATGCGGCCCAGATGGCCCGAGTGGCGCACGCCGACCACGGCGACGCCCTGCTCGGCCGCGATCTCCGCCGCCAGGGCGACCGCCTGCTCGCCCACCACCTGGCCGAAGGAGCGGTTGCCCTCCAGCAGCGCCAAAGCCCCGCCGCGCATGATCTCCTCGACCTTCGCGACCGGGCGCAGCTTGCCCTCGCCGATCCAGCTGACATAGCGGGCGGTGCGGGCGATGCCGTGGCTGAAATGGCCCGACAGATCCGCCAGCACCAGGTTGCGGGCGATGATCCCCGCCTCGTCCTTCGGGCAGCCGGCGGCGGCGAAGATGGACGCGAGCCACGCTTCCACGGTCTCGCGAGGGGCCAGGCGCTGGGTCATGGATCGAAACTCCTCCCTTGGCGGGCCGTCCAGGTCGGCGGCCCCTTGGACGCCAAAGGGACACGGGCCGAGGCCGGGCTCAAGCCCCCTCGAGCCGCGCGCGGCGCCCGCAGGCGTCGGGCCGACGCCGGAGCGGGCTTGCTGGTCGGCTGACGATCATAGGCCGCCTTCGGGGCGATCCGAGGTCCAGGACGGCCGATGGCCGAGCGGGAAGCGCGCGGCGCGACCGCGCCGGTCGCCGGAGCCCTGCGCAAGGGCCGGCAAGACCCATGACGGAAGGCTCGCCGCCCAAGCCGCGTCGGCGCACCAGCCGCCATGGCCCGCCGGCGATGGCCGCCGCCGGGGTCCGCGCAGCCGAGGCCGCCGATGTTGCCGCGCCGGCGCGGCGGTGCTATCGGGCCGCGCCTCGCAGTGTCGCCGACAGGATCCGCCCTATGACCGCCTCCCCCTCTCCCGCCTGGACCGACCGCCGCATCCTGGCCGGCATCGCCGCCATGGCGGCGGTGGTGGCGCTGTCCAACGTGCTGGTCCAGATCCTGCTGGGCGACTGGCTGACCTGGGGCGCGCTCACCTACCCCATCGCCTTTCTGGTGACGGACCTGACAAATCGCGCGGTCGGCCCCGCGGCCGCGCGCCGGGTGGTCGCGGCCGGC
>JBCCPD010000159.1:0-7853 GCA_039025075.1 Pseudomonadota bacterium
AAGCCGGCGGCCGGCGGCACGGCCGCCTCCGGCGCGCCCGAACCGGCGGCGGAGCCTGCGCCCAGCGCGGCCGGCGCCGGCGATCTCGATTCGCTCAAGGATCAGCTGGCGGACATGCAGGCCCGGCTCGACGCCTTGGCCGGCCCCAAGACCTGAGAGCCCCGGGCCCGCCCGCGGCCCGGTGCGCGGCGGGCGATGCGGCCCCTCGCGGCGCGCGCGGTCCTGCGCGGCCTCAGGCGCTCAGACGACGGGCCGATGGGGCCGGGTCGGCGGCCAGGGCAGGCTCGGCGACCCCGTAGCCTTGAACGCCGTCGGCGCCGAGCGCGATCAAGCGCAGCGCCTCCATCGGCGTTTCGGCCCCTTCGGCGATCAGCGGCGCATCCAGCAGGGCGGCGAAGCGGCGGGCCTGCGCGAAGCGATCGGCGGCGCCGGAGACGCCGTGCCGCAAATCCTCGGCGAAGCGCCGGTCCAGCTTGAGAAGATCCGGCCGCAGGACCAGGGCCATGGAGGCGGTCGCATGGCCGGCGCCGAAATCGTCCAGCGCCACGGCGGGACCGCAGGCGGCGATGCGCCGCCGCGCCGCGCTCAGCCGGTCGATGTCGGGCTCCGCCGTTTCGGTCACTTCGACGATCAGACGGCGCGCCGCGTCCGCATCCTCCCGCGCCGCGCGGGCGAGGCGGGCGTGCCAGCCGGCGTCGCACAGGTTCGCCGCCGAGAGGTTCACCGACAGGCGCAGCGACCGCTCCCGCCCCAGACGGGTCAGCGCCAGGTCCAGCGCCGCCCGGTCGAGCGGGGCGGAAAGGCCCGCCGCCTCCAACGCCGGAACCCAGCCTCCCGCCGCGACGACGCCGCCGCAGGGCAGGCTCAGCCGCGCCAGGCCTTCTTCGAAAAACGGACCGCCGGAAGCGGCGCGCACCGGCTGCCAGGCGAGGCGCAGGCGCCCGGCCAGGATCATCGACAGCGCCTCCTGCGGCGGCGGACCGGACGCGGGGGCGCAGGCTGCGGGCTGGGCGGTCATGACGCTCGGATCCTCCGGCAGGCCCTTCGAGGGCGATCCCGCGGGCCGCGCGGCCCGCCGTTGCAGTTGTTCTAATTTTGTTCCAGCCTGCATCAAGGGCGGAGGTTCGTTTTTCGTTCCGGATTCGCCCCAAAGCTGAGGAGCGCGCGCATGGACCCCGTCTCAGACCCCTCCGGACGCTGCCCCTGGTGCGGGACCGACCCGCTCTACGTCGCCTATCACGACGAGGAATGGGGCGTGCCGGTGCGCGAGTCGGGCGCGTTGTGGGAGAAGCTGGTGCTCGACGGCTTTCAGGCGGGGCTCGCCTGGATCACGATCCTGCGCAAGCGGGACGCGTTCAGGGCGCGCTTCGAGGGCTTCGATCCGCGCAAGGTGGCGCTTTGGGGCGAGGCGGAGGTGCAGGCGGCGCTGGGCGATCCGGGGATCGTTCGCCACCGCGGCAAGATCGAGGCGACGGTGTCGGGGGCGCGGATCTGGCTGGAGATCGAGGAGGAAATGGGCTTCGAGCGGTTCCTGTGGGACTTCGTCGACGGGACGCCGATCCGGAACCGGTGGGAGAGCATGGCCGAGGTGCCGGCGGAGACGCCGCTGAGCCGCGAGATCTCCAAGGCGCTGAAGGCGCGGGGCTTCAAGTTCGTCGGGCCGACGATCGTCTACGCCTTCATGCAGGCGGTGGGGATGGTGAACGATCACCTGGTGGGCTGCCTGCGCCATGCGGACGTGGCGCGGATGGGGTGACGCGGGGGGCGCGGCTGGGAGCGGATCGAGAGGGCCGGCCTGGAGGCGCTGAGAGAAAAGGCCGGGCGCGGCGACGGACGTCAGGCGTCTTCGCCGAACTTGTCGGCGATGAGCGTGGCGAGGGCGTCGAGCAGGGCGTCGGCGGCGGGGCCTTCGGTTTCGACCTCGATCTCGGCGCCTTTGGAGGCGGCGAGCATCAGGAGGCCCATGATGGAGTCGCCGGGCACCCGCTCTGCGCCGCGCGCGACCCAGGCGCGGGCGTCATGGGCCTCGACCGTGGCGACGAAGCGGGCCGAGGCGCGGGCGTGCAGGCCCTTGGCGTTGACGATGGAGAGGGTGCGGCTCGGCATGGCGCGCGGGAGTTAGCCGGGGGACGACGCTGGGGCAAGGGGGCGGCGTCGGCCGCCGGGGGCAAGAGGGCGGCGTCGGCCGCCGGGGGCAAGAGGGCGGCGTCGGCCGCCGGGCGCCCCGCCCCGCCCCGCGCGAGCGGCCCGGCCGGAGGCCCCGCGAGCAAGCGCCGACTTGCGAGCGCGCCCTTGACCCGGACCGGCCGCGCGATCGGAAGCGATGGCGATTGCCGCGAAACCCCAAGACGGCGCCAGCAGGGGCCGCTCGCGACCGATGCGTTCAGGCCTTCGGCTGAACTCGCCCATCCGGGCGCGGATGCGGACGGCCCTGCGGGAGGCTTCGCGGCTCAGCCCCGGAGAGCGGCGTCGCGCGACGCTGGACGCTGACGCCCGGGCGTTCCAGGTGCTGGGCAGGGCGCGGCACGAGACGCAGGGGGCCTCCATGACCGATCCGATTTCGCCGTCGCCGTCGCCGTCGCCGTCGCCGTCGCCGGAGCTCGCGGCGGTGGCCCGGCGCTGGCTGACGGACGACGCCGCGCGGCGGATCGAGCCGTCGTGGGGTGTGCTCTCGGGCTCGGAGGCGCTCAGTGTCGTCGGCAGCGACGAGGGCGAGCGGATGGAGGGCGCGAAGATGCGACGCATCTTCGCCGCCTTCACCTAAGGCCACACGCCGCTGGAGATGCAGCGGATCGAGGCGCAGGGGTGGGAGCGCGGGGGCCTCGGCTGGGCGACGGCGTTCCTGGAGCTGCTCGAGCCGGACTCGGGCATGCGGGCGCAGGAGCGCTCAACCCCCGTCTTCTCGATGGAGGCGGGGGTCTGGCGCGTCGTGCAGGTGCGCAACTCCAACCCCAAGCCCAACATCGAGGCGCATGGCTAGGCGACGCGCGGGCTCGACGAGCTGGTCGCCGCGGCGCGGGCCGAGCGGGTGGAGATCGGCCGCGCGGGCATCGCCTCGATCATGTTCACCGACATCGTCGACAGCACGGCGCTGGCCGAGGCGATGGGAGACCGGGCGTGGAGCCGGGTGGTGGAGGCGCATGCGGCCGGCGTCGCGGCGCGGATCGAGGCGGCGGGCGGCGAGCTCGTGAAGTCGCTGGGCGACGGCACGCTGTCGTCGTTCCCGACGGCCGTCGGCGCGCTGGCGGCGGCCGCGGCGATCCAGGCGGCCTCGGCCGAGCGCGAGCCGAGGCTTCGGGTGCGCATCGGCATCCATACCGGCGATCTGGTGCGCGCCGAGGACGACTACTTGGGCGGCGTGGTGAACAAGGCCGCGCGGATCGCCGCGGCGGCGGCGCCGGAGGAGATGCGGGTGTCGGAGGTCACGAGGCTGATGGCGGGCGGCGCGCAAGGGCTGCGCTTCGAGGATCCGGTGCAGGTGGCGCTCAAGGGTCTGGAGGGGGAGCATCTGCTCCACCGGCTCGTCGCCGCGGCGGCGCGCTGAGCGGGAGCGCGGCGGCGAGGTCGGCGGGGGCCGACGGACCCCGCGTGCCGGCCCGGTCAAGCCGTGGCGCGGCGGGCGGCCAGGATCTGGCCGGCGCTGTCGAGATATTTGCGGCCCGCCTCCAGCGCGCAGGCCGTCGCTTCGGCCAAAGGGCGGCGGCGGCATTTGGCCAGCTTGACCAGCAGGGGCAGGTTGGCGCCGTAGATCACTTCCGTCTCGCCGTTCGCCAGGGTCCGCATGGCGAGGTTGGACGGGGAGCCGCCGAACATGTCCGTGACCACCGCCACGCCGGCGCCGCGGTCCACCTCCGCCGCCGCGGCGTCGACCACGCGCTGCAGCGCGACCAGATCGTCCGACGGCTCCACCGCCACGGCGCGCGCGGCCTCGAGCGGCCCGACCACATGCTCGGTGGCCGACAAAAGCGCCTGCGCGAGCCCGCCATGGGCGACGATGACGATCCCGATCATCGCGGTCCTGCCTTCATGCCGCGGGTCCCCCGGACCCGCCCCTGGGGGGCGTCGCGGCCGCGCCGTCGAGCTCTCGATGCCGCAGCGAAGCGGGCCAGCCGGCGGCCGCGAGACGGCCGGCGAGGTCCTCCGCAGCGGCGACCGAGCGATGACGGCCGCCTGAACACCCCAGAGCGATACAGTAGTAGGCCTTTCCTTCGCGTCTATAGGCGGGAAGCAGCAAACGCGTCAGATCCTCCACGCGCAAGATGAAGGGCGCGTAAAGCGGGTCCGCCTGGACATGGGCGGCGACGGCGGCGTCGCGGCCGTCGAGCCGGCGCAGATCCGGCTGCCAATGGGGGTTGCGCAGAAAGCGGCAGTCGAAGACGGAGTCGGCGTCGCGGGGCGCGCCGCGCTTGAAGCTGAAGGACTGCACCGCGATGGCGAGGCGCCGCGCCGCCTGGGGCGTGGCGAGCCCGGCGAGGCGGGCCTTGAGGCCATGGGGCGTCAGCTCGGTGGTGTCGATGACCAGGTCGGCGCGTTCCTTGACGGGCCAGAGCGCCTCCCGCTCGCGGGCGATGCCTTCGGCGGGCAGGCCGTCGGGGGCCAGCGGGTGGCGCCGGCGAGTGGTCTTGTAGCGGTCGATGAGGACCGGGTCGGCGCAGTCGAGAAAGAGCAGGTGGGGGGAGACTCCGGCGGTTTCGCGCAGCGCCTCCAGCCGCGCGAAGAGGGCGGAGGCGCCGAAGCCGCGGGTGCGCATGTCGAGGCCGAGGGCGAGCGGGCGCGGCGGGTCGGCTTGGGGGCCGGGGGCCGGGGTTTCGGGGAAGAGACGGTCGATGAACGACAGGGGCAGGTTGTCGATGGCCTCGAAACCCATGTCCTCGAGTGCGCGGATGGCGGTGGAGTTGCCGGCGCCCGAGAGGCCGGTGACCAGCACGAGGGGCGCGCGGCCGTCCGAGGCCGCGGGGACGGGCGCGTCGGGCGGTTCGGGCGGGTCTTGGGGCGCGGGCATGCGCGGTCTCCGGCGGGCGGCGGCTTGGGACCGCGTCAGGGCGCGCGGCGCGCCCCGCCGGCGCGCAGCAACGCCAGGAGAGCGGGCGCGAGCGACGCGGCGGGGAGCGGTGCGGGCGGCGCGAGGATGCGCGGCAGGGCGAGGCCGAGCAAGGGCGCCTCGCGTCGCGGCGGCAGACGGCGCGTTTCCGTTTCGGAGAGGTCGACGACGCAGACCACGGGCGCTTCGGGCAGCGCCGGCGTCTCGATGAGGCCGAGGCCGCGCGCTTCGATCAGCCCCGCGAGCGGTTCGGGCGCCGAGGCGATCACCCGCGCGCCGCGCCGGCGCAGACGCACCTGATCGTCGGCGACCAGCACCGCCCCGCGGGAGATCATGTCGAGCGCGAGGGCCGACTTGCCGGCGCCCGAGGGCCCCAGGATCAGCGCGGCGCAGGGCCCGCCCGGCGTCTGCGCCGCGACGGCGGAGGCGTGGCGGGTTTCGGCGGACGGCGCCGCGGGCGGATCGGAGGGGCGAGTCGTCACGCCCGCCATCCTGCGCCCGCCTGCCAGGAGCGCAACGCCCGCCGCCGCGCCGCGGGCGGGTCGTCGGCCAAGGCGCGAGAGGGGACGCGCGGCGCTCCCTGGGCTGGGGTCCAGGCGCGGCGGCGCGTCAGACCGGCAGGGTCGCCGTGAAACGGGCGCCGCGGCGAGCCGCGCCGGCGGGGCCGATGTTGGCGGCCTCCAGCCGGCCGCCATGGGCGTCGACGATCTGGCGGGAGATTGACAGGCCCAGGCCCGAATGCTGGCCGAAATCCTCGCGGTCCGGGCGCTCGGAGTAGAAGCGCTCGAAGATGGAGGCGAGGTTCTCGTCGGGGATGCCGGGGCCCTGATCCTCCACCGTCACGACGATCTCGCCCTCGCGCGCGTCGGCGGAGAGGCGGATCGCGCCGCCTTCGGGGGAGAAGGAGACGGCGTTGTCGATGAGGTTGACGAAGACCTGCGCCAGCCGCCCTTCGATGCCGCGCATGACCATGGGGCCCTCCGGCAGGCGGGTTTCGATGCGGGCCCCGCGGGCGTCGGCCTTGGAGGCGTTGAACTCGGCGATGGCGCAGAGGAGGCGGCCGAGATCGAAGGGCTCGCGCGCCTCGCGCACCAGCTCCGCGTCGAGGCGCGAGGCGTTCGAGATGTCGGTGACGAGGCGGTCGAGGCGGGCCACGTCGTGCTCGATCACCTGCAGAAGGCGGGTGCGGTCCTGGTCCTTGCGGGCGTAGCGCAGGGTTTCGACGGCGGAGCGCAGCGAGGTGAGGGGGTTCTTGATCTCGTGGGCGACGTCGGCGGCGAAGCTCTCGGTGGCGTCGATGCGCGAGTAGAGGGCGCGGGTCATGCGGCTGAGGGCGCCGGAGAGGCGGCCGATCTCGTCCTTGCGGTGGGTGAAGTCGGGGATGGCGACGCGGGCGTCCTCGCCGCGCGGACCCTGGCCGCGTTCGGCGTCGAGGGCGGCTTCGGCCAGGCGCTCGATGGGCCGGGCGATGGCGTTGGCCAGCAGGACGGAGAGGACGACGGAGACGGCGAGGGCGACGAGGAAGACCTGGAGGATCGACATGCGCTCGGCGGTGACAAAGGCGTCGATGTCGCCGCCTTGGGTGGAGAGGACGAGGGCGCCGTGGATCTGGCCCAGGCGCTCGATGGGCAGGGCGACGGAGACGATGAGCTCGCCCAGCTCGTTGATGCTTTGCGAGCGGGCGACGTCGCCGCCGAGGGCGGCGTAGACCTCGGTGTTGCGGGCGACGTTGCCCAAAGGGTCCTGGGTTTCGGGGTTGAGGCGGGCCCAGCGCTGAACGTGCTGCAGGCTTCGCCACAGGCGCGTGAGCACGTCCTCGGGCCCGGCGGTGCGCGGGCCGAAGCGGTCGGCGGGAAGCGTCTCGGTCTCCACCCGTCCGTTGAGGCCGGCGGAGAGGCGGGTGTCGGTCACCAGCCGGCCGCCGCGGTCGAAGACCTGGCCGCGCACGCCCAGGGGGCCCAGCAGCCGCTCGACGATGACCCGCGCCTCGCGCGGCAGAACGCCGGGGTCGCCGTCGACGCGCGTGGCGCTTTCGGCCAGGACCACCGCGGCGATCTCGCCTTGGGTCTCCAGCGCCTCGATGCGCAGCTCCACCAGCTGGGTGCGGAAGTCGTTGAGGATCAGGACGCCGGCCACCAGCAGGCCAAGCCCGATCAGGTTGAAGGCGACGATGCGCCGGGTGAGGCTGGAGGGGGCGCGGGGCCGGCGCGGCGCGTCGGCCAGGGGCCGCGGCGGCGCGGTGCGGGAGGAGGGGTCTCGGGGCGCTTCAGGCGCGCGCCCTTCTCGGCGCCGGGTCGGGGGCGCCGCCTCGTCCGCCCTGAGGACCCGATCCTGCGGCGCGCCGTCCATCCCGCGGTCAGGCCTCCTTGTAGCGGTAGCCGACGCCGTAGAGGGTCTCGATGGAGGCGAAGTCGGAGTCGACCTCCCGGAACTTCTTGCGCACGCGCTTGATGTGGCTGTCGATGGTGCGGTCGTCCACGTAGACCTGGTCGTCGTACGCGGCGTCCATCAGCTGATCGCGCGATTTGACGAAGCCGGGGCGCTGGGCGAGGGCCTGGAGGATCAGGAACTCGGTGACCGTGAGGGTCACCGGCTCCCCGCCCCAAGTGCAGGAGTGGCGCAGGGGGTCGAGCGAGAGGCGCCCGCGCACCAGGGCGCGGTCGGCCTCGTTGCGGGAGGCGTCGTCGCCCGCCGCCTCGCGCCGGCGCAGGACGGCGCGGACCCGCTCGATCAGCAGGCGCTGGGAAAACGGCTTGCGCATGTAGTCGTCGGCGCCCATGCGCAGGCCCAGCACCTCGTCGATCTCCTCGTC
>JBCCPD010000160.1:0-7851 GCA_039025075.1 Pseudomonadota bacterium
GGCCGCGGTACTGGCCGAAGACGCCGCCGCGGCCGAGGTCCTCGCCGACGCACCAGACCGTGGGGTCGGCTTCCATGGCGCGGCGGACGGCTTCGCGGCCGGCCTCCAGATAGGTCATGACGGGCATCAATAGGCCTCCACGCGCGGATCGCCCACGTCCTGGGTGTCGGCGAAGGCGCGGTCGAGGGCGGGCCAGCCGGTGGCCTTGGCGGCCTCGTAGACCTCGATCATTTCCGATTGGGCGGCGGCGTGGACCGCGTCGAGGGCGGCCTCGGGCTCTCCAGCCAGGGCGAGGGCGGCGCGCAGGCGGGCGACGGGGTCGTCGGAGGCGCGCATGTCCGCGGCCTCGCCTTCGGGGCGGTAGGCGGCGGGGTCGAAGGAGGTGTGGCCGGTCTGGCGGTAGGTGACGGCGTGGATGAATTCGGGGCCGCCGCCGGCGCGCAGGCGGGCGGCGGCGTCCTTGGCCAGGGCCTCGACGGCCAGCACGTCGTTGCCGTCGAGGCGGTGGGCGGTCAGGCCGAGGCTTTCCGCGCGGGCGGCCGGGCCGGGGCCGGCGGTGGCGTCGGCGGTGAGGGTGGTGGCCGAGTAGCGGTTGTCCTCGCAGACGAAGAGGATCGGCAGGCCGAAGACCGCGGCCCAGTTGAGGCCTTCGAGGAAGGGCCCGCGATTGGCGGCGCCGTCGCCGAAGAGGCAGACGACGACCTTGTCCTCGCCGCGCAGCTTCACGCCATGGGCGGCGCCGGCGGCGATGACGATGTTGGCCCCGACCACGCCGTTGGCGCCGAGCATGCCGACGCCGAAATCGGCGATGTGCATGGACCCGCCCTTGCCGCCGCAGGCGCCGCCCTCTCGGCCCAGCAGCTCGCGCATCATGGCGAGGGCGTCGGCGCCTTTGGCGAGGGTGTGGCCGTGGCCGCGATGGGTGCTCAGCATGACGTCGTCGCGGCGCAGGGGCGACATGACGCCGGCGGCGACGCCTTCCTGGCCGATGGAGGGGTGGATGGCGCCGAGGACGAGCTTTTCGTCGGCGGCGCGCATGGCTTGTTCCTCGAAGGCGCGGATGCGCTCCATCATCGTCAGGAGAGCGAGGGCGCCGTCGCGGTCGAAATTGGCGCCTGCGGAGGCCGGGGGCGCGCTCATCGGGCGCGGCCCGGGCGTGGTGGGCACGGCATGCTGGGTCTCCTCCCCTGAAGCGTCCGGCGCGTTCTCGGCGTCGCGCCTGGGGCGCTTGTTCGTTGCGCCTGACCGGCTTTGCGGCGCATCCTGCGGCGGGCTTCGGCGCAGCGTCAAGACCGCGCCGGGGCGATGCGGGAGGAGGCGGAGATGGCGGCCGAGGACGGTCCGGTCCTGCTGGGCTCGATCACCGATGCGGGGGAGCCGGCGCGCGGGCGGGTCGCGATCTGCGGCTCCCATGGCGGACGCTACGCGGCGATGCTGGCCTCGCGCGCGGGGCTGCGGGCGGTGATCCTCAACGATGCGGGGCGCGGTCTGGAGGAGGCCGGGGTGGCGGGGGTGATGGCCTTGGCCGAGGTCGGCATGGCGGCGGCCGCGGTCGACGCGATGAGCGCGCGGATCGGCGATGCGGCGGACATGGCGGCGCGGGGCGTGATCTCGGCGGTGAATTCCACGGCCGAGGCGCTGGGCGTGGCGCCGGGCATGGCGGCGGCGGAGGCCGCGCTGCGCCTGGCCGGGGCGCCGGCGCCGGCAGGCCTGCTGCCGCCGATGGAGGAGGCGCGGCAGGTCCGCCGCGTCGGCGGCGTGGAGGTCCTGCTGATCGACAGCGCCTCTTTGCTGCGGGCGGAGGATGCGGAGGGGATCGTGGTGACCGGGTCCCACGGCGCGCTGATCGGCGGAGATCCGACGCGGGCCTTGAAGGCGCCGATGCGGCTGGGAGTGTTCCACGACGCCGGCGTGGGGGCGGAGGAGGCGGGCGTCTCGCGCCTGGCGGCCCTCGAGACCCAGGGCCGCGCCGCCGCCGCCGTGGCCGCGTCGACGGCCCGGATCGGCGAGGCGGCGTCCCTGCTGGAGACGGGCGTGCTGAGCCGGGTCAACGGCCCGGCGCGGGCGCTCGGCCTGCGCGAGGGCGAGGCCCTGCGCGCGGCGCTGACCCGGCTTTAGGCTAGACTCTCTCGGCCCGGCGGCGCCGCCCGCGAACCGCGCCGAGCGCGCCGAGGCCGGCGAGCATCATCCAGGCGGCGGCGGGCAGCGGGATCTCGGCGCTGCGGGGCGTCGGCTCTCCGAAGATGAAGTCGTCCATGACCACGGAGTCGCCCGGACCGTCGAAGAACTCCGGCGTGCCGAAGACGGTGGTTCCCGAGATGATCCGGACCGACCCCACGACGTTCGCGCCGAAATCGACGCCGAGAAACGAGAACGACCCGTCATCGCCGTCGGGCACGTCGAACGCGCCCAGCGACCCTCCGGCGGCGTCGAAGAATTCCATCGACGCGCTCCCGGCCAACTCCACGTCGACGAAGACCACGCCTAGGCCACGGGTCAGGGCCGGCGCGTCCGTGTCCGCCGGATCGAAGAAGTCGACGTCGACGATGTTGGAGCCGACGGGCGTGAAGATGCGCTCCGTGCTGAAGGCCCCCAGGCCGATGCCCGCGCCGTCGAAGAGGGGCGGCGTGCCCGTCCCGGGATTGGCGCTCAGCAGAAAGCCCGTGCCGGGGGTCGAGAACTCGATGCCCCGCGCCCGCGGCGAGGCGGTGAAGTTGAAGAAGTCGCCCGGAAACGGGTTCGGGTCGGAGATGAAGTCGGGCGCGGCGTCCCAGTCGATCTGACGACGCCCGTCCGGGAAATTCACGGGCTCGTTGGGGTTGGCATCCCCCAAAGCGGCGCGGAACGCGTCCACGGTCGACGTGATTTCGGCCGCGGTTCCATTGTCCGGGAACAGAGTCAACGCCTGGGCCGGAGAGGACAGGCTCAAAAGGGCGGCGGCCGTCGCGATCGCGATCGATTTCATGTCGGTTTCCCCATATTGCGCGCCCCCTGCGCATTCTTCCGTTGCGACGCCTAAATGCCTCACCCGAGATGACTTCTGATTGAACCGAGGCGTGCGGGCCCTGAGCCGCGACCGCGTCGGCGACGTCACTCGGGGATCGCGACCACCTCGTAGATCGCCTCGATCTCCGGGCTGAGGTTGACGCGTCCCAGGCTCTCTCGGATCAGCTCGTAGATCTCGCCCGAGGCGTAGAGCCGGCTGAGCCCCCGGTCGATGGCCAGGCGCAGGCCGCTTTGCCCGCGCTTGACGGTCAGCGCGTAGGGCTCGCGGCTGAACTGGCGGCGGGCGATGACCGGCATCACCGAGGGGCGCAGCCGGCCGAGCTGGTAGATGACGATGGAGCGGTCGCCCATATAGGCCTCGATCTCGCCGCGCTGCAGAGCCTCCAGCCCGTCCACATGGCTGGCGTAGAGGCGCAGGGAGGCGTCCGGCGCCAGGGCGGCCAGAACGCGGCGCGCCACGGCCTCGGTCGTGGTGCCTTCGAGCACGCCCACAGGCTCGTCGGTCAGGTCGGCCAGGCGCTCCGGCCCGCCTTTGCGGAAGACGATGCCGGCGCCGTCGACGAAGTAGGGGATCGAGAAGTCGAGCGTCTCGCGCCGGCTGAGCGTCTGCGTGGTCGGGCCGCAGAGCACGTCGATGCTCCCGTCCGCGAGGGCCTCGAACCGGGTGGTGGAGGTGACGGGCGCCCAGATCACCGGCAAGGACCCGGCCGCCCCGGCGGCGCGGGAGATGTCGGAGGCGACCGACGCGCAGAGGCGCACGGCGAGGCCGCGCGGGGCGCCGGTCTCCCCGGCATAGCTGAAGGGCGGCGCGTCGGTGCGGAAGCCCATGACGATGGCGCTGCGGCGGGAGATGTCGGTCAGCGCGTCGGAGGCGGCGGGGCCGGAACGAGCCATGGGCGCGCCCGAAAGAAGGCCGGCGAGCGCCGCCGCCGCGCCGGCGAGCCGAAACGCGCCGCCGCCCGAACCGCCGCGCGAACGGCGCCGGGGGGCCGGGCGCGGGCCGCTGATCGATCGCCTCGGTCGCCGGATCATGGCGCGACGATGCCCCGCCGCCGCGGGCGGCGCAACCGAGGCGCTGGCCATCCCCTTCGGCCCGCGCTATCGGAAGGAAAACCCGATTTCAGTCTGCGGAGCTTCGCCCTATGACCGCGCTCACCTACGAGGACCCCACGCCCAAGGCGATCGCCGGCGCCAAAGAGGATTGGGAGCTGGTGATCGGCATGGAGGTGCATGCCCAGGTCAGCTCGGCCTCCAAGCTTTTTTCGGGGGCGTCCACCGCTTTCGGGAAGCCGCCGAACAGCAATGTCAGCCTGGTGGACGCGGCGATGCCGGGCATGCTGCCGGTGATCAATGCCTTTTGCGTGGAACAGGCGATCCGAGCGGGGCTCGGCCTGAAGGCGAAGATCAATCGCCGCAGCGTGTTCGACCGGAAGAACTATTTTTATCCGGACCTGCCGCAGGGCTACCAGATCAGCCAGTTCAAGCACCCGATCGTCGGCGAGGGCGAGGTGCTGGTGGACATGGAGCCCGGCGTCGCCCGCAAGGTGCGCATCGAGCGCATCCATTTGGAGCAGGACGCCGGCAAATCCGTGCACGACATGGACCCGCAGCAAAGCTTCGTCGATCTCAACAGAACGGGGGTGGCGCTGATGGAGATCGTCTCCCGCCCCGACATCCGGGGGCCGGAGGAGGCGGCCGAGTACGTGCGCAAGCTGCGCCAGATCCTGCGCTATCTGGGCGCCTGCGACGGCAACATGCAGGAGGGGAGCCTGCGCGCCGACGTGAACGTCAGCGTCTGCCGGCCCGGCGATTACGAGAAGTATCGGGAGACGGAGGATTTCGCGCATCTGGGCACGCGCTGCGAGATCAAGAACATGAACTCCATGCGCTTCATCCAGCAGGCCATCGACTACGAGGCGCGGCGGCAGATCGCCATTCTGGAGGACGGCGGGACCGTGGATCAGGAGACGCGGCTCTATGATCCGGGCAAAGGGGAGACGCGGTCCATGCGCTCCAAGGAAGAGGCGCATGACTATCGTTATTTTCCCGACCCGGACCTGCTGCCGCTGGAGCTGACCGAGGAGGAGATCGCGGCTGTGGCGGCGTCTTTGCCGGAGCTGCCGGACGACAAGAAGGCGCGTTTCGTCGGCGACTACGGCGTGACCGAATACGACGCCTCGGTGCTGACGGCGGAGCGGGACAGCGCCGACTTCTTCGAGGCCGTGGCCAAGGGCCGGGACGGCAAGCAGGCGGCGAACTGGGTGATCAACGAGCTGTTCGGTCGGTTGAACAAGGAGGGGCTGAGCGTCGGAGCCTCGCCCCTGTCGCCGGCGCAGATCGGCGGGGTGATCGACCTGATCAAGTCGGGCGAGATCAACGGCAAGATCGCCAAGGACCTGTTCGAGGCGCTGTGGACCGAGGGCGGCGATCCGGCCGAGGTGGTCGAGGCCAAGGGCATGAAGCAGGTCACCGACGCGGGCGCCATCGAGCAGGCCGTGGACGCGGTGATCGCCGCCAACCCCGACAAGGTCGAGCAGGCCAAGGAGAAGCCGAGCCTCGCCGGCTGGTTCGTCGGCCAGGTGATGAAGGCGACGGGCGGCAAGGCCAACCCCAAGGCGGTTAACGAGATCGTCCGCGCCAAGCTGGGCCAGTAGGACGCGGTGGGGGGCGGCCGCGTGAAGGTGGTCCTGGGCGCGCTGGTCGCGCTGCTGGCCCTCGCCGCCATCGTGGTGCTGGGGCGCGACCTGCCGCCGCCGCGCACGGTGATCTTCGCGGCGGGCGGCGAGGGCGGGGGCTATTGGCGCATCGCCGAGCGCTACCGCTTTCTGCTGTCGCGCGACGGGATCGAGGTGACGCTGCTGGAGACCGGCGGGTCGGTGGACAACGCGCGCCTTCTGGCCGACGGGGAGGCTCAGGTGGCGCTGCTGCAGGGCGGGGTCGAGCCGATCGAGGGGGACGATGTTCCGCGGATCGAGGCGCTGGGCGCGGTGTTTCTGGAGCCGCTGCTGATCTTCGCCCGCGCGGACGCGCCGCCGCCGGGCAATCCGGCGCTGTGGGAGGGGCTGCGCATCGCGGCGGGGGGCGAGGGGTCGGGCACGCGGGCGGCCTGGCGGGCCTTCGAGCGGGCCGCGGGCCTGTCCGCCGCCGCCAACGCGCTGGTCCCGCTGGGCGGCGAGGACGCGGCCCAGGCGCTGCTGGCGGGCGAGGCGGACCTGGTCTTCTACGTGGCGCCGCTGGAGGCGCCCTATCTGCGCACGCTGCATGACAGCGACCTGGCGGAGACCTTGGCGCTGGAGCATGCGGCCGCGATCTCCCGCAGGCTGGACCAGTCGCGGGTGCTGACGCTGCCGGCCGGCGCGGTGTCGCTGGATCCGGTGATCCCCGCCGAGGACGCGCCGCTCCTGGCCATGGTCGCCCGGCTCGCCGCGGCCGAAGGGCTGCATCCGGCGCTGGTCAACCGCCTGGTGCTGGCGGCGCGTCGCATCCATGGCGGGCGCAGCGTGATCTCCGACGAGGGTGATTTTCCGTCGGTGGAGCATGCCTCCCTGCCCGTGGGCGACCAGGCGCGGGAGCTGATCGAGACCGGCCCGTCGCCCCTCGCCCGCTTTCTGCCCTGGTGGATCGCGGCGCAGCTGAACCGGGTGCTGCTGCTGGTGGTGCCGGTGGCGGTGCTGGTGATCCCGCTGATGCGCGCGGCGCCGGCGATCTACGCCTGGCGCATGCGTTCGCGCGTCTATCGGCACTACGACACGATCCTGGAGCTGGACGCGGAGGCCGCGGGAACGCGGGCGGCGGATCGGCTGCAGGAGATCTACGACCGGCTGCGGAAGATCGACCTGCAGATCGCCGCCCTGAAGCTGCCGCTGACCTATCGCGAATACGCCTACACCGCGCGTCTGCATGTGGACCTGGTGCGCAAGCGGGTGGCGCGGCGGCTGCAACGGGCGCTCGACGCGGCGGCGGGCGGCGCGGGCTTCGGCGAGGGGAGCCACGAAGACGACCGGGAGCGGGACGGCGAGACGGCGGATGCCGCAGAGGACGCGAGGGCGGACGCGGCGGGGGACGTTGGCGCCGGCCCGCCGCTCCGCTAGGGTCGCGCGGCTTCGCCCCTCGTCCCGCCGCTGCGCTTTCGGAAGGCCCTGAGATGCCCGCCAACGCCCCTTACGAATACAAGGTCGTCCCCGCCCCCCGCGCCGCCCGGCGCATCAAGGGCGCGCGCGGCCCGCAGGAGCGCTTCGCCCGGACGCTGGAGGAGATCCTCGCCGAAGAGGCCGTGGGCGGCTGGGAGTTCCTGCGGGCCGAGCACATGGAGATCGACGAAAAACGCAGCTGGCTGAGCCGGGCGCGGCCGATCCACCGCTCGATCCTGGTGTTCCGCCGCGCGACGGCGATGGGCGCGCCCGCCGCGGCCGTGTCGCAGACCTATATGCCGCAAGCCCATGCTCAGCCCGGCGCCTACCCGGCGCCGACAGGCTACGCGCAGGCGTCTGCCCCTGCGCCTGCTCCAGCCTCGGCCGCGCCCGCCGGCCTGATGGACCCCGACGCCGCCTGGGCCCGCGCCCAAAGCTCCGCCCAGAGCCAAGCGGCGGCGCCGGCCGCGCCTCAGCCGGCTCCCTACCCGAGGCCTGAGGAGCCGGTGCTGCGCCTTGCGCCGACGGGCCAGCCGGCCTCCCTGCGCCCGGACCCCGAGGTGCATCCCGACCCGGACGCCCCGCGCATCGGCCCGGCGGAGCGCTGAGGCCCGGCCCCGGTTCGGTCTCGGCCCCGGTTCGATCTCGGCGTCGGAGCGTTGGGCCCCGACGGGGGGGGGCGGCGCCGCGGCGCCGGAGGGGGCGCCGGGGGCCC
>JBCCPD010000161.1:0-7851 GCA_039025075.1 Pseudomonadota bacterium
ATGATCATGCCGAAGAGGATCGCGACTTCCATGTCAGACCCTCCCCTCTTCGGTCACGCGGGCGGCGTCGATCTCCTCGAGCGCGTCCTCCACCTCATGGCTCGCCACCAGCGTGGCGCGCGTGCCGGTCCAGATCTCCACCCCTGCCAGGATGAAGCGGACCGACAGCAGCAGCGCCGCCACCGGCATGATGAAATAGGGGATCAGCCGCGGAATCTTTTCGTAGGGCTCGCCGAGGTTGAACATCTCGGCGAAGAGCGGGTTGAGGACCGCCGGCATCGGCACGTCGTCCGTCTCGAACCAGCCGCGCCCGCGCGCGTCCTCGAAGCCCGTGGGGAACCAGCGGCCGGAGGTGGGGTTGAGCTCCGCGAACGGCGCCCAGAAATCCCAGCTCCCTTTCAGCAGGAGCAGCGCGAAGCTGATGCAGACCGCCGCGCAGATCAGGCCCATCAGCCGCCGCAGGCCGGCGGGCAGCGCGTTGACCAGCACGTCCACCCCCAGATGCGCGCCGGTCTTCACCGCGTAGCCCGCGCCCAGCAGCACCAGCCAGGCGAAGAGGTACGTCGTCGCCTCCAGCGCCCACAGGATGTTCGAGTTGAAGGCGTAGCGCACCACAACGTTGGCGAAGGTGATGATCGTCATCAGGCCGAGGATGACGGCGATCAGCGTCTCCTCGAACGCGTTGACCGCGGCCCCGAAGGCCGACTTGGGCTCGTAGCTCATCGATCCCCTCCCCGAAGGCCGCGCCGCGGGCAGGCGTCTGCACGCCTGGCGCCCGCTGTGCAGACGGGCGCGGCACGCTCGCGGTGCGTTTCATGCATGCGCGGCGCATTTTCGGTGCACGCGCCGTGCACCCGCAGTGCATCCTCGGTGCACGCCGAGTGCACGGCGCAACCGGCCGGCATCCGCTCGCAAGGACGCCGGCCGACCTCCGAACGCGGGGATCAGATCCCTGCGTTCACTTCCTGAGCGGCGGCGATCATGTCCGCGCCCACGTCGCCCTCGAACTGGTCCCAGACCGGGCGCATGGCGTCGACCCAGGCCTGGCGCTGAGCGTCGTTCAGCTCCCGGATCACGCCGCCGGCGTCCAGGATGGCCTGGCGGGCTTCCTGGTTGACCTTCAGCGCCTCGCCGTTGCGGGTCTCGGTAACCTCCCGAAGAATCTGGGAAAACTGGGTCCGCACGTCGTCCGGCAGCCCCTCGAACCAGTCGATGTTGGTCACCACGAGATAGTCGATGATGCCGTGGTTGGTCTCCGTGACGCCGTCCTGCACCTCGAAGAACTTGCGGCCGTAGATGTTGGACCAGGTGTTCTCCTGCCCGTCGACGACGCCCTGCTGCAGCGCGCCGTAGACCTCGGCGAAGGCCATCTTCTGCGGCGCGCCGCCGATGGCCTCCATCTGCGCCACCAGCACGTCCGAAGACTGCACCCGGAACTTCAACCCATCCGCATCCGTGGGCAAAATCAAAGGCTTGGAGGCCGACATCTGCTTCATGCCGTTATGCCAGAACTCCAGGCCGATCAGCCCGCGGCGCACCATGCTCTCCTTCATGGCCTTGCCGGCGTCGCCCTGCTGGAAGGCGTTCACCGCCTCGATGTTCTTGAACATGAAGGGCAGATCGAAAATGCGGAACTGCTTGGTGAACTTCTCGAATTTCGACAGCGACGGCGCCGCCAGCTGCACGTCGCCGGCCAGCATCGCCTCCAGCACCGTGTCGTCGTTGTAGAGCGTGGAGTTGGGGAACACCTCCATGCACATCTTGCCGTTCATCTCGGCGTTGACGCGCTCCATCAGCAGCGTGGCGGCGATGCCCTTGGGATGGCGGTCGGTGTTGGTGACGTGGCTGAACTTGACGACGATCTCGCCGTCCTCGCAGGCCGCGTAGGCGGCCGGCGCCCCGATCAGCGTCGCGGCCGCCGCGGCGGCCAGAACCAGATGGCGCATGATTTCCTCCCGAAAAGCGCATGTTCTTGGCGAACGGCGGTTGATCCGCCGCTCTTGCTCAGGAGCATGCACGTATTCGCGAAGCTTGCGCAATGGAAAGCGCAGCCCGGCGTCGGCCGCCCGCCCGCGCCGAGACGCTCAGGCGGCGGCCCCCTCGGTCCCGCAGCTGCAGGCGTGCCAATAGTGCAGCGCATCGGCCCCGACATAGGAGAACGGGCCCGGATCGCCCGCCAGCACCTCGAAGGGCTCCGACGGCTCGCCCAGGTCGCTCAACGTCAGCAGCGCGCCCGTGAAATCGTCGCCGCGCGTGTAAAGCCCCGGCGCCGCCACCGTCTCGATCCCCGCCGCGCGGGCGGAGGCGACGCCGCGGCCGCTGTCCTCCACCACCATCGCCGCCTGAGCCGGAACGCCCAGCCGCTCCAAAGTCGCCAGATAGGGCGCCGGATCGGGCTTCACCGCCGCCACGTCCTCGCGCGTCACCACCGCCGCGAACCAGTCCAGCGCCTCGAACCCAAAGGCGTTGAGGATCAGCCCCTCGAACGTCTCCCGCCCCGACGTGGTGCATACGGCCAGCTTCATCCCGCTGCTGCGGATGTCGCTCAACAGACGCGCGACGCCGGGGCGCAGCCGGGCGCCCTCTTCCACAAGCGCCTGAAACACCTCCGTCTTGCGCGCGTGGATCGCCTCGAACGCGCCGTCGTTCTCCAAACGCGCCAGCTCCCGCGGACGGGCCTGCTCCACATAGGCGCGCAGTCGTGCGGCCCCGCCCTCCACCTCCAGAAGCTGCGCGTAAAGCTCCCGGTCCCAGACCCAGTCCTCGCCCGCTTCGGCGAAAGCCTGGTTGAAGGCGGCGCGGTGCAGCTCCTCGGTCTCGGCGAGCGTGCCGTCCACGTCGAAGATCACGGCCTGAAGGCTCATGGCATCGTCTCCCTGCGCTGGGCACGGCCGCCGCCGCGGAAGGCCCTCGCCCCGGCGCGCCATGCGCGTCGAGGGAGCCCGCCGCGATGTCCGGCGCCTCATGCGGTCCGCGGCTGTCTTGGGGGCCGTCCGAGGGGGGTCTCCTCGGGCGCTCTGCGCGCTGGCCGTTCGCCGCCGTCACGACAGCAGTATAGCTCGCGCGCCCCGCTCCGTCACCTTCCCCGCGCCACCCCGTCGCGCCTGCCGCGCAGCCGGGCCTTTTTCCGCGGCATGGCACTAAGGCGCCGCACAGCGGTGGACAGTCGCGCGAATCTCTCCATCTTGCGCCGCGACCGGCGCTGGGCCCGGACGGGGTGATTCCCCTTCGCGCCGCCGCACGGCCCGCGACGCCGACAGCGCGCCCGGCGAGAACAACGACGACGCACGACGAGGGAACGAGGAGGAGGGCTCAATGAAGATCGGCGCCCTGAAGGAGACGTATCCGGGAGAGAAGCGCGTCGCGCTGACCCCCGGCAGCGCCGCCAGGCTGCAGAAGCTCGGCTACGACTGCGCGGTGGAGGCGGGCGCCGGCGTCGGCGCCGACATCTCGGACGAGGCCTATCGCGAGGCCGGCGTCGAAGTGGTCGAGGGCGCCTCGGCGCTGTGGACCGCCGCCGACGTCGTAGTCGGCGTGCGCGGCCCCACGCTCGAGGAGCTCGACGCCGCCCCCGACGGCAAGACCCTGATCTCCTTCGTCTGGCCCGGCCAGAACGAAGAGCTGCTCAACAAGATGGCCGCCAAGAACATGACCGTTCTGGCCATGGACATGGTGCCCCGCATCTCCCGCGCCCAGAAGATGGACGCGCTCAGCTCCATGGCCAACATCGGCGGCTACCGCGCGGTGATCGAGGCGGCGAACAATTTCGGCCGCTTCTTCACCGGCCAGGTCACCGCCGCGGGCAAGGTTCCGCCGGCCAAGGTCCTCGTGGTCGGCGCCGGCGTCGCCGGCCTCGCCGCCATCGGCGCCTCCACCTCCCTCGGCGCCATCACCTACGCGTTCGACGTGCGGCCCGAGGTGGCCGAGCAGATCAACTCCATGGGCGCCGAGTTCGTCTATCTCGACTTCGAGGAAAAGGTGGAGGACGGCGCCAAGACCGGCGGCTACGCCGCCCCCCAGTCCGAAGAATTCCGCGAAAAGCAGCTCGAAAAATTCCGCGAGCTGGCGCCGGAGGTGGACATCGTCATCACCACCGCCCTGATCCCCGGCCGGCCCGCGCCCAAGCTCTGGACGAAGGACATGGTCGAGGCGATGAAGCCCGGCTCCGTCATCGTCGACATGGCGGCCGAACGCGGCGGCAACTGCGACCTGACCGTGCCCGACGAGAAGATCGTCACCGACAACAAGGTCACCATCGTCGGCTACACCGACTACCCGTCGCGCATGGCCGCGCAGAGCTCCAACCTCTACGCCACCAACATCTTCCGCATGTTCGAGGACCTGACCCCCGAAAAGGACGGCGAGGTCGTCGTGAACATGGACGACGACGTCATCCGCGGGTCGACCGTGACCAAGGGCGGGGAGATCACCTATCCCCCGCCGCCCCCCAAGGTGAACGCCATCGCGGCCCAGAAACCGGCCGAGAAGAAGCCCGAGGAGACGTCCGAGCAGAAGGCCGCCCGCGAGGCCGCGGAACTCAAGTCCGGCCTCAACCGCACCGCGATCATGCTTGCCGCCGGCGGCGCGCTCTGCCTTCTGGTCGGCTCCATCGCGCCCGCCGCCTTCATGCAGCACTTCACCGTCTTCGTGATGGCGGTCTTCGTGGGCTACCATGTGATCTGGGGCGTCGCGCACTCGCTGCACACGCCGCTGATGGCGATCACAAACGCCATTTCCTCGATCATCATCGTGGGCGCTCTGCTGCAGATCGGCTCGGGCTCGGTCTTCGTGGCGATCCTGGCCGGCCTCTCCGTCTTCATGGCCTCGGTGAACATCTTCGGCGGGTTCCTGGTGACCCGGCGGATGCTCGCCATGTTCCAGAAATCCTGAGCGAGGGGACGCAGACATGACCACCGGTTTCGTCACCTCCGCCTACGTCGTCGCGGCGGTGCTCTTCATCCTCGCGCTCGGCGGCCTGAGCAATCAGGAGAAGGCCAAGCGCGCCGTCTGGTACGGCATCATCGGCATGATCCTGGCCGTGGGCTCGACCGCGCTGGCGCCGGGCGTCGGGGCCCATTGGCTGATCATCGTCATGGTGCTGATCGGCGGCGCCGGCGGCTACGTCGTCGCCCAGAAGGTCCAGATGACCCAGATGCCGGAACTCGTGGCCGGCTTCCACTCCCTGGTGGGTCTGGCGGCCGTCTTCATCGGCATCAACGCCCATCTCGAGATGAACGCCGCCATGGCCGCGAAGGAGGCCGGAACCACGGCCGAGCTCGCCGGCTTCGCCACGCTCATCGCCAAGAAGACGGCGGTGGAGCTGGGCATCCTGAAGTTCGAGCTGTTTCTGGGCATCCTGATCGGCGCGATCACCTTCACCGGCTCCGTCGTCGCCTACGGCAAGCTCGCAGGCAAGATCAGCTCCGCCGCCCTGACGCTGCCCTTCCGGCACGCAATCAACGCGGGCGCTGTGGTCCTCTGCTTCCTTCTGGGCTGGCTCTACATCGAGGGCGCGGGCCTCTGGACCATGCTGCTGGTGGCCATCATCGCCGGCGCCCTCGGCTGGCACCTGATCATGGCCATCGGCGGCGCGGACATGCCCGTCGTCGTCTCCATGCTCAACTCCTATTCGGGCTGGGCGGCCGCGGCGATCGGCTTCACTCTGAACAACGACCTGCTCATCGTCGTCGGCGCCCTCGTCGGCTCTTCGGGCGCGATCCTCAGCTACATCATGTGCCGCGGCATGAACCGCTCCTTCGTGTCGGTCATCCTCGGCGGCTGGGGGGGCGAGCAGTCCTCCGCCCAGGCCATCGACGGCGAGATGATCGAGATCAAGGCCCCCGGCGTCGCCGAGGCGCTGGAGGACGCGGACAGCGTCGTCATCATCCCCGGCTACGGCATGGCGGTGGCGCAGGCCCAAAGCTCGGTGTCGGAACTGGTGCGCAAGCTCCGCGCCAAGGGCAAGGAGGTCCGCTTCGCCATCCACCCGGTCGCCGGCCGCCTCCCAGGCCACATGAACGTCCTGCTGGCCGAGGCCAAGGTCCCCTACGACATCGTCCTGGAGATGGAGGAGATCAACGACGACTTCCCCCAGACCGACGTCTCCATCGTCATCGGGGCGAACGACATCGTGAACCCGGCGGCCCAGGACGACCCCGGCTCCCCCATCGCCGGCATGCCGGTGCTGGAGTGCTGGAAGTCGAAGACCGTCTTCGTGAGCAAGCGCGGCCGCGGCACCGGCTACTCCGGCATCGAGAACCCGCTCTTCTTCAAGGACAACACCCGCATGTTCTACGGCGACGCCAAGGCTTCGCTGGACGAGCTGCTCAAGACGATGGACTGAAAGGCCGCTGGCGGGCGGTGCATCGCACATCGCCCGCTGGCATCTCCATCTTTCATTCAAACGTTGCGGTCAGAGTCTTCGCCTATCATATTTCGGGTGCATGGGAGGCATTCGATGTCCGAAGACACAAAGGTGTTCTACCGAGTTGGAAAGGTCGCGCCTTCCGTTGGATCAGGACAAGTGTCCCGAACCGACAAGGTCTCCGGCCGTACGGTGGTGACGGTGGACAAAGGGACGTTCGACCGAGCCAAGCGTGCAGCGTCAGCTGTGGGAAAGGGCGAGGATTCCTATGTCTCCCGCCGACGAAAGTGAGCGGAAGCGCAATCCCGTCTACGATCTCTTGGTCGGCGACGACCCGGAAGACCTTCAGTCCCTGGTCGCATACGCGCTTTACAAGGCTCACAAGCGAGAATGGGCGGCAGCGCATCGGGCGAAGCATGGCGAGAACCCTGGCGCTGAGGAAGAAGGCGCCTTCGCCGACGCCGTGAGCATCGACCGTCAGATCGACGCCTACAAACAGGGAGCCTCCGATAGGCTTCTCGCCTTCGCCAACAGCATTGTGGAGGAAAGGCGGCCTGAGATGGAACGCGAAGCGGTCCTGGGACGGGCGGAAGAGGCGGCGGCGCGGATCGAGAGCGGCGCGTCGTTTTGGCGTCAGGTTTGGGTGGCTTTGATCAGCACCTTGCTCACCACCATCATCCTCGTTGTTCTGACGCTCGCAGCGGCCCTCTTCGGGATCGACGTGATAGATGGCTTCCGCATGTTGACGCAGGGGTCAGAAGCTACCAGCGCTCCGTGACCTTCCGAGCAAGCGGCCCATACCGCCCCGGCTTTCAGCGTTAATCCGCAGTTCAGGTCTATTTTAGCTGAAGCTTTTCGACTATCTCCCCCTCAGTCGCATCGCGTGAGGGCCTGAAGCGTCCTCGTCCTTGTCGGGACCTCGTTCAGGCCCCGTCTCGCGCCCGCCGCCGGGCGCTCCGCGGCGACGTCGAATGGGGATACGAACATGCACCGCACCGTTTTGCTCGCCGCGGCCGTCGCATTCGCCGGCGTCCTGTCCGCGCCCGCCGCCCAGGCCACCACCGCCACGGCCGAGGCGTCCTCCGTCCTCATGGACTGGGGAACCTATGACGACCACCGGCGCGACCGCCACGGCCCCAGCCGCTACGATCCGGCCAACGCCACCGCCTCCGCGCCCGGAGACTTCTTCCGCATGGGCATCGACAGCCTCGCCCTCTTCTCTTGGGACGGGCAGGAGATCGTCGGCGACAGCTTCGTCTTCGAGACGACCTGGAACTGCGACGACGCCTCCCCCGACGACGGCTTCTGCGACAGCTATCCCGAGCGGATCAACGTCTACGCCGTCTCCGGCGACATCGCCGACCCGCTGCGCCTGGGCACCGACTTCGCCACGCCCGACGGCGTCGACCGCGCGCATCACGACCTCTCCGGCCTGATCGGCTCGCCCGACGCGGTGCTGGCCGACACGCTCGGCAACGCCCAGGCGC
>JBCCPD010000162.1:0-7835 GCA_039025075.1 Pseudomonadota bacterium
CGGCGCAGGGCGGCGCCGGTCAGCTCGGGGACGACGGCGACGGTGGTCTCCATCTCCGCCCGCGAGCCGTTGCAGTGCAGGATCACGTCGCAGCCGGCGGCGATGGCGGCCGAGGCGCGCTGCGCCGGCGTGCCTGAAAGGGCCTGCATGTCCAGATCGTCGGTCATCAGCAGGCCGTCGAACCCGATTTCGTGTCTGATAACGCGGATCGCCGCGGCGGAGGTGGTGGCGGGGCCTTCAGGGTCCAGCGCCTCGAGCACCACATGTCCGGTCATGCCCATGGGCAGGTCCGCCAGCGCCGCGAAGGGGGCGAAGTCGACCTCCCTCAGAGCGTCGAGCCCGGCATCGACCCGCGGCAGCTCCGCGTGGCTGTCCACCGCCGCGCGGCCCTGGCCGGGCATGTGCTTGACCACCGGCGCCACGCCGCCGGCCATCAAAGCCTCGGCGGCGATGCGGCCGTGGCGGGTCACCTCCTCCGCGTCGGCGCCGAGGGCCCGATCGGCGATGATCGGGTCGGTGAAGCTCTGCGGCACGTCGAGGATCGGCATGCAGTTCACGTCGATGCCCACGGCGCTCAGCTCGTGGGCGATCAAGCGGAAGCGCAGGCACAGCGCCTCCTCCAGCGCCGCGCGGTTGTCTGGGCCGGCGAGGCGCTCCCGCAGGGCCGGGGTCCAGGCCCATTCGCGCCAATGGGGCCGGCGCATGCGGGCGACGCGGCCGCCCTCCTGGTCCACCAGAACCGGCGCGTCGCGGCCGACGGCGCGTCGCAGGGCGTCGGTCAGGCGCTCCACCTGGTCGGGCGCCTCGACGTTGCGGGCGAAGAGGATGAAGCCCCAGGGATCGGCATCGCGCAGAAAGGCGGATTCGTCCTTGCCGAGGGCGGTTCCCTCGACGCCCAGGATGATGGCGCGGGGCGCGCTCATCTCACCCTGACGGGAATGCAGGCGTCGCCGCGCCCTTCGAGGGCGGCGCACAGCTCCTGCGCCCGGGCGCGCGAGGCGACGGGACCGACGCGCAGCCGGTAAAGGGTGCGGCCGCCGGACTGAACGGTGGTGACCGCATGGGCGAAGCCCGACAGCAGGTCGCCGTTGCGCCGCCGGTGGCGGGACCATTGGTCGAGGGCGATGGCCTCGGAGTTGAAGGCTCCCAGCTGCACCGCCTGGGCGCCGGCGACGAGACCGTTCGAAGAGGCGGGCGCAGGGGCGGGAGCGGGGGCGGGGTCGGGGTCGGGACGCCTCTCCAAGGCCGGCTCGGCGGAGACGAGCTGCGCGGCTGCAGGCGCGGCGACGGACGCGGCGCGCAGCGGGCGGGTCGCGGCGACCGGGCTGATCGACGGGGCGCGCGCCGTGGCGTGCACCAGACGCGGGGCCGCCGGGGCGTCCTGCAGGGCCTGCTCCACCGCCGCGTCGATGGCGCGGCCGTCCAGCGGGCCGGGGGCGGGCGGCGCCTCCGCCGCGGCGTCGAGAGCGGGCGTCTCCGCCGGGGCGCCCAGCGACACGACCTCGACCGAGCGCTCCAGCCGCGCGGCCGGCAGATCCTCCGCCGCCGGGGCCTCGTCGGCAGGCGCCAGGGCGATGGACGCCTCGGCGCCCTCGGCCGCGTCCTCGCCCAGCATGCGGGTCACCGCGGCGTCGACCTCGCCCATCTTGAGCCCGCCCGGATCGTCGGGCTGGACCTTCATCGGCCCGCTCTCGGCCCGCAGGAACGGAATCTCGGAGGCGTCGCGCGTCGCCAGCCCCTGCACCCATGCGGCCGCCGCGGCCAAAGCGATCGCGCTGACCGCGGCGCCGGCGGCGAGCGAAAGGGCGCTGCGCCGGCGACGCGCTTTCGGCTCGCCCAGATCGTATGGGTCGACGGAATAGTCCGCCATGGGATCGCGCCTGTAACCGGGGCCGCCGTCTTCGGGCGGCTGACTGCTGCTCGACCCGGCCGTGCGTGCGCTTCAACGCATCTCCTCGACCGGGGTCACTCCCAAGATACCCAAACCCGACGAAATGACAACCGAAACGGCGCGCACCAGTCCCAGACGCGCCGCCGTCCCCGCGGGATCGTCCGCCTGCACGAAGCGCAGGCGCGGCTCGTCCTTGCCGCGGTTCCACAGGGCATGCAGCTCCGACGCCAGATCGTAAAGGTAGAAGGCGACGCGGTGCGGCTCATGGTGCCGGGCCGCCGCTTCGACCAGGCGCGGCCACTCGGCGATCTTGGCAGCGAGCGCCAGTTCGGCGGCGTGGTCGAGCGGCGCGAGACCCGCCGCGTCCGTCGCCGGCGCCGCGCCCGCCTCGGCTCCGGCGCGCATCACCGAATGGCAGCGGGCGTTGGCGTATTGCACGTAGAAGACCGGGTTGTCCTTGGACTGCTCCAGCGCCTTGTCGAAGTCGAAGTCCAGCGGCGCGTCGTTCTTGCGCGTCAGCATCACGAAGCGGGTCACGTCCGGGCCCACCTGCTCCACCACGTCCCGCAGGGTCACGAAGGACCCGGCGCGCTTCGACATCTTGAACGGCGCCCCGTTCTTGAAGAGCCGCACCAGCTGCGTGAGCTTGATGTCGAGCGGCACCTGCCCGTCCGAGAGCGCCGAGGTCGCCGCCTTCAACCGCTTGACGTAGCCGCCATGGTCGGCGCCGAAGACGTTGATCAGGGCGTCGAACCCCCGCTCCACCTTGTCGTAATGGTAGGCGATGTCGGGCGCGAAATAGGTCCAGCCTCCGTCGGATTTCTTCAGCGGCCGGTCCACGTCGTCGCCGAACTCGGTGGATTTGAACAGGGTCTGGGGCCGCGGCTCCCAATCCTCGGGCGCTTTGCCCTTGGGCGGCTCCAGCACGCCCACGTAGACGAGGCCCTTCTCCTCCAGCGTCGCCAAGGTCGCCTCGATACGGCCCGAACCGTAGAGCGACTTTTCGGAGAACCAGACGTCCATCTTCACGCCCAGCGCCGCCAGATCGTCCCGGATCAGCTCCAGCATCAGGGCCATGGACCGCTCGCGCACCGGCGGCAGCCACTCGTCCTCGGGCCGGTCGAGCAGAGCCTCGCCGAACTCGGCCTTCAGCGCTTCCCCGACCGGGGCGAGGTAGTCGCCGGGATAGAGGCCTTCGGCGATCTCAGGGCTCAGCCCGTTGGCCTCGCGGTAGCGCTCATAGGCCGAGCGGGCCAGAACATCGACCTGGGCTCCGCCGTCGTTGATGTAGTACTCGCGCGACACCTCCCAGCCGGCGAAATCGAGCAGGGAGGCGAGCGCGTCGCCGAAGACCGCGCCGCGCGTGTGGCCCACATGCAGCGGCCCGGTCGGGTTGGCGGAGACGTACTCGACGTTGACCTTGGCCCCGGCCCCGAGGGTGGAGCGGCCGAATTCCGGCCCCGCCGCCAGAGCCGCCGCCGCCGCGTCTCGCCAGACCTGGGGGTCGAGCCGCAGGTTCAGAAAGCCCGGCCCCGCGACCTCGGCGGAGACGACGCGGGCGTCCGCCTCCAGCCGCGCGGCCAGCGCCTCGGCGATGTCGCGGGGCTTGGCGCGGGCCGGCTTGGCCAGGACCATGGCGGCGTTGGTGGCCATGTCGCCATGGGCCGGATCGCGCGGCGGCTCCACCGACACGTTGCCGAGGTCCAGCCCCTGGGGCAGAGCGCCGTCGCGCGCCATGGCCTCGAGACTGTCGATCACCAGGGCGCGGATGTCGGCGAAGAGGTTCATGGCGCGGGCGTCCTCGAGGCGGAGCGGGCGCCGGCGTCGGCGCGATGGTCGCGGCGCCGGCGTCGGCGCGGTTGTTTCGGCGCCGGCGTCGGCGCGGTTTTTTCGGCGACGGCACCGGCGCGATGCATAGCCGCTCGCCTCGTCTACCACGCGCGCGCGGCGGGTCAACGCGGCGGGCGACGGCGTCCAGACGCGGCGAAGTCGGCGGGTCCGACGGCGAGCCAGGCACGGCTCGCGGCGAGGGTCTCGCCGGGCCGAACCCAGGCTCGCCGGCGCGCGGCGCCGTCCCGCACCAACTTCCACCGTCGGCCAGAGGCGCAGACGGAAGCGCTCAGATCCGCGCCTGCGGGTCGGTCAGCTCTCGATGCTCCTGCAGGGCGAAGCGGTCGGTCATCCCGGCGATGTAATCGGCCACCACCCGAGCGCGGGCCGTCTCGCTGACCGCATGGCGGCAGACCGCGCTCCACTCGTCGGGCAGAACGCCGGGATTGGCCATGTAGATGGCGAAGAGCCGCTCCACCACTTCGGTCGCCTTGCGCCGCATGCGCAGCACGCGCCAATGGCGGTACATCCGCTCGAAGAGAAAGGCGCGGATCGCCGCCAGATCCTCGACCATGCGGTCCGAAAAGGCGATCAGCGGCCGCCCCGCCGCGCGCACCGCCTCGGCCGAGCCCGGGTCCGCCGCCGCCAGCCGCCCGCGGCTTTCGCTCAGCAGATCCTCCACGAACGCGCCGAACACCCGGCGCAGCGCCTCATGCTGCCGTCGCGCAGGCTCCAGCCCCGGCCAAAGGGCATCGACCTGAGCGAAGCAGGCGCCGACGACGGGCAGGTCGGCGATCTCCTCCGCCGCGAACAGGCCCGCCCGCAGACCATCGTCCAGATCGTGGGTGTTGTAGGCGATGTCGTCCGACAGCGCCGCCGCCTGCGCCTCGGCCGAGGCATGCTCGTGCAGCTCCAGATCGTGCCGCGCCACGTATTCGGCCAGCGCGTAGTGCAGGCGGCCGGCGTCGTCCTGGGGCCCCTCCAGCAGCGGCCCGTTGTGCTTGGCCAGCCCCTCCAGCGTCTCCCATGTCAGGTTCAGCCCGTCGAATTCGGCATAGCGCGCCTCCAGATCCGTGACGATGCGCAAGGCTTGGGCGTTGTGGTCGAACCCGCCATAGGGGGCCATGCAGGCGCGCAGGGCGTCCTCGCCCGTATGCCCGAACGGCGTGTGGCCCAAGTCATGGGCCAGGGCCACCGCCTCCGCCAGCTCCTCGTTCAGGCCCAGGGTGCGGGCGAGGCTGCGCGCCACCTGGGCCACCTCGATCGAATGGGTCAAGCGGGTGCGGTAATAGTCGCCCTCGTGCTCCACGAAGACCTGGGTCTTGTGCTTGAGCCGGCGGAAGGCGCCGCAATGGATGATCCGGTCCCGGTCGCGCTGAAAGCAGGATCGATGCGCGCTGCCAGGTTCGGCGAACAACCGCCCGCGGGAGGCTTCGGGCCGGCAGGCATAGGGCGCGATGGCGGACACGGAGGCCTCCGACGGCAGGGACGTCTTGGCGCGGGGCCCTCCCGCGCCTAAGTTGCGGGTCGTGTCTAGCGCGGCCCCGGCGCGACGTGAACCGCCGGCGGCCTGAGTCGAGTGAGGCGATCCATGTCCGATATGCCCGACCTTCTCTCCTCTCCTCTGCTGGAGCCGCTGGAGGGCGCGCCGGCCGATCCGCCGACGGTGACCGACCGCGCCTTCGAGCGTCTGGCCGAGATCGCCGAGGCCGCCGGCTCGCCGCAGATGCTGCGCGTGGCGGTGGAGGGCGGCGGCTGCTCGGGCTTTCAGTACGAGATCACGCTCGCGGAGGCGTCCGAGCCCGACGACCTGGTGCTCGAAAAGGACGGCCAGAAGGTGCTGGTCGATCCGGTTTCCCTGCCCTTCCTCGCCAATGCCGAGATCGATTTTTCGGAGGAGCTGGTCGGCTCCAAGTTCGCCATCAACAACCCCAACGCGTCGTCCTCCTGCGGCTGCGGGGTCAGCTTTTCGATGTGATCCAGGGCGGGATGGCGGCCGCCTCGGTTGCGCCCTCCCAAACTACGCGAGTAGGCTTCACTGATCTCAACATTTACGTGTTTTCAGTCGGCGGGTTCGCGACGTGAAGCTGATTGTTCCGATGGCGGCCTTCGCGGCGGCGCTATGCTCCTCCGCATTGGCGGACGAGCCCAAGACCTGGCCGCCGAGCCCGCGGGAGCGGGTCGACGCGCTGCGGCTGGCGCAGTCGTTTTCGTGGGCGCCGCGAAAGCGTTGCTCGGAGATCGCGAGCTGCGCGGAAGCCTGCTACCACCTGCTTGAATGCGGTCGCGCTGGTCTCGACCGAGACAAGGACGGGATCCCCTGCGAAACCGTCTGCGGCGCGCGCCGCTGCCGGTAGCGGCTCGGAGCGGCGTGCCGTCCCGCGCCCGCCCCCCGCCTCAGCGGATCACCGAATGCGGCGTCGGGACGATGCGCTGGACCTTGATCTCCTCCCTCACGATCAGCTCGCCCACGCGCGGACCGAAATAGGTCTTCCATTCCTCCGACTGGTAGACGGCCTCGTAGAGCCGCTCCCGCTCCGCCTCGCTCTCGAAGCGGCGGAGCCAGACGTAGACGCTGTCGTCCTCCTCGCCGCGGAACATGCCGGCGATAACGGCGCCGCGGGCCACCTGGAAGGGGATGATCTCGTCTTCCATGAAGGCCACCCAGGCCTCCATGCAGCCCGGACGGATCACGTATTGCCTCAGCTCGTAGAACATCGCGTTTCCTCCCTGCGCCGATGCCCCCGACCCCTCCCATGCCGGGCCGGCGGAGGCTAGTCTCCGGCCCCATGGATTCGCGCCCCGACCCGTCCGACCTCCTCGCCTCCGTCTTCGGCTTCCCCGCCTTCCGCCCCGGCCAGGCGGAGATCGTGGAGGCGATCCTGGCCGGCCGAGACGTCCTCGCCATCATGCCCACGGGGGGCGGCAAGTCGCTCTGCTACCAGCTGCCGGCGCTGGCCCTGCCCGGAGTGACGCTGGTGGTCTCCCCGCTCATCGCCCTGATGCGCGACCAGGTGGCGGGCCTGCGCGAGGCGGGGGTGGAGGCCGGCGCCCTCACCTCCGCCAACGAGCCGCACGAGAACGAGCGCATCTTCGACGCCATAGAGCGTGGGACGCTGAAGCTCCTTTACCTCGCGCCCGAGCGCCTGGGTTCGGCCGGCCAGCTCCTGCGCCGACTGCCGATCTCGCTGTTGGCGGTGGACGAAGCGCACTGCGTCTCCCAATGGGGCCACGACTTCCGCCCCGACTACCTGCGCATCGGAGAGCTGCGCCGCGCCCTCGGCGGCGTGCAGACCGCCGCCTTCACCGCCACCGCGGACGCCGAGACCCGGGAAGAAATCACCCGAAAGCTCTTCGACGCCCCGCCCGAAAGCTTCCTGCGCGGCTTCGATCGGCCCGAGCTCTTCCTCGCCTTCCAGCCCAAGGACCGCCCCCGCGAGCAGCTGCTGGCCTTCTGCCGCGCCCGCCGAGGCCGCGCCGGCATCGTCTACGCCTCCAGCCGCAACAAGACGGAGGTGCTGGCGAAGGCGCTCAACGACGACGGCATCCCGGCCATGGCCTACCACGCGGGTCTCCCGGCCGAAGAACGCGCCCAGGTCCAGGACCGGTTCAACCGCGACGACGGCCTCGTCATCTGCGCCACGATCGCCTTCGGCATGGGCGTGGACAAGCCGGACATCCGCTACGTCGCCCACGCGGACCTGCCGAAATCGGTGGAGGCCTACTATCAGGAGATCGGCCGCGCCGGCCGCGACGGCGCCCCCGCCGACACCCTCACCCTCTTCGGCGTCGACGACATCAAGCTGCGCCGCACGCAAATCGACGAAAGCCCCGCGCCGCCGGAACGGCGCATGGCCGACCACCAGCGTCTCAACGCCCTCCTCGCGCTGGCCGAGGCCCCCCGCTGCCGCCGCCAGGTTCTTCTCGCCTATTTCGGAGAAACCCTCGCCGAGCCCTGCGGCAACTGCGACCTCTGCAAGACCCCCCCGGCCAGTTTCGACGGCACCGAGGCCGCCCGAAAGGCTCTTTCGGCCATCTACCGCACCGGCGAGATGTTCGGGGTGGAGCACCTCATCTCGGTGCTTCTGGGCGAGATCAACGACCGCACGCGAAA
>JBCCPD010000163.1:0-7826 GCA_039025075.1 Pseudomonadota bacterium
GGGGGGGGTGGGGGCCTGTGCTTTTGGTTGGGGGGTTTGTTGGGTCGGGGGGGGGGGGTGCCCGGCCGCCGCGCCGGGGGGCGGGGGGGGGGGCGCGCCGCGGCTTGCTGGCGCTTCGTCGGCCCGCTGTGCGCAGGGGTCTTGCGTTCCAAATCGGCCGTCCCGGTCGCGCCAACCGTCGAAGTCCTCGCCGATGACGACCGCATCCGGGGTCGAGCTTTCGGCGGCCGCCCTGCCCGCCCTTTTCCGCAAACCCATCGCCAGACGGGATCCGCCCGACAAACGGAGTTCTTGATGCCGGACGATCTTCTTCCTTTCGAGTCGCAGGCGGACCTGCCCGGCGTGGCCTTCGCCGCCATGCGGCAGATCATTCTGGGGCAGGCCAAGGCCTCGGGTCTTGAGGTATTGGAGGATGCCGACGGCCGGCTGACGGTGCGCACGGCCCATGGTCTCATCGGCCTGCGGCCCGGAGGCGAGGCGGAGACGGCGGGCATGGTCGCGGCCCGAGATCCGCGCTGGCTCTATGTCATGAAGGGCGCGGTCGTGCAGCAGATGCAGCATCTGATGCCCGAGGTCGCCGCGTCGATGCGGTGGACCGACGCCGAGGCCGCGGGAAGCCTGCCGCCGAACTTCCGCTTCGCCACCGTCGCCTCGGTCGTGCCGCTCGGCGAGGCCTTCCTGCGGGTGATCCTCAAGGTCGAGGACCTCTCTAGCTACGGCGACGACGCGATCCACTTTCGGCTGCTGCAGCCGCCCAGGACCGGCGAGGCCGCCTGGCCGGAGGTGGCCGAGAACGGCGCGACTCGCTGGCCGGAGGGCCCGGGCGCGCCGCACAAGCCGGTCTACACGACCCGATGGGCCGACCACGACGAAGGTCTGCTAGCGACCGATGTCTACGTGCATGAGGGCGGACGGACGACCGATTGGGCGCGGGAAAACCTGGATGAGGTCGAGGGTCGGCGCCGGGTGGTGGGCCTCGTCGGTCCCTCTGGAGGCGGTCTTATGCACGCCGACAAGGTCTTCATGGCCAGCGACGAGACCGGCTTTCCCGCCGTCGCGCGGCTGTTGGAGAATCTGCCCGCAGGGGCCCGGGGCGAGGTGCTCTTGGAAGCCGAGCACGGCGCGGCCTGCGGCTATCCCGTCGATCCGCCAAGGGGCGTGGATCTACGATGGCTGTCCCGATCCGCCGGCGAGCGGCTGGCAGAGGCGGCGCTGGCGGCGCTGCCACGCCATGACGACGCGAAGATCTGGTTCGCCGGAGAGCGCGAGGACGCGCGGCGGCTGAGGGAGGCCGCCAAGGCCGCCGGACGCGAAGCGGCCGACCTCAGGATCTCGGGCTTCTGGCGCGCCGACGCCTGACAGCCGTTTGCGCGTGGGCCGCGGCGCCGACGCGGCTCCGCCCGACCCGTTCCAGTCCTATCGGAGCGCCTTAGGCGGCGGCGGGAGCGACGCGGTGCGAGGCTCGGCGGAGCAATAGGTGATCCGCCGACAGGACGCCGCCGCCTTTTACCACGAGCATCAGGAGCAGGAACGCCCACAACGCGCGCTGATCGAGGATCGTGGAGGACGGCAACCGGTCGAAAAGCACGCCGATCGTTTCGGCGTCGACCCCATGGAAGGCGATGTCGACATAGCTTTGCACGACCACGAACACGAGCATTCCTAGCGCGGCGAGGCGGGTGAAAAGGCCGATGACGATCAGGATCGGAAGCACGAACTCGGAATACGTGCCCAGCGTCACGATCAGCCCCCAGGGCAGAAACGCCACCGCAGAGGCGTCGTAGCCGGCCGCCTCGACGACCGGCGGCACGATCTGGAAATAGGCGCCGTCGGACACCTGGAACACGCCGAGCACGCCATCGCCGATCTTCGTCAGGGCGGAGTTCCAATAGTAGCCGAAGAGCACCGCCGCGAAGACGAAGCGCGCCGCTAGTCCCGGCAGCCAGCCGTCCAGCAG
This sequence comes from Pseudomonadota bacterium, assembly GCA_039025075.1. Lineage (GTDB taxonomy): Bacteria > Pseudomonadota > Alphaproteobacteria > Rhodobacterales > Rhodobacteraceae > Albimonas. Next base: position 1,958 of record JBCCPD010000163.1, read on the forward strand.
GCGTTCGAACCGCTGCGCCAGCTCGCGCCCGCTCTCCATAAGTTTCGCAAGGACCGTCATCGCCAGGCTCCTGTCGTCTCGGCGTTCAAGCGCCGCCTCCCGCATCTTCCGGAACAAGATCGACCGCGAGGCCGAGCTCGAACACTCCGGCGAGGCATTCGCCGGCGAGGGTCTGATCGTCCTCCAAGCGCGCGATCGCCGCGCCGATGGTTTCGCGGGCGGTCAACGCTTGCAGAAACGCGGCCATGGCGGGCGAGATCGCGCGCGCGTCGACGACGTCGCCAGGGCGCGCGACGAGGGCGGTTTCCGCGGCGGTGAGGTCGAGACTCGTCTTCGCCCGGCGTCGAGTGGCTTGGGCCCAGAGCGACACGACGGGAAACCGAGAGGCGATTAGCGCCATGGAGGGATGCACGACTGCCCGCGACGCCAGAAGACGCTCCGGCGGCAGATCTGCTAGACGCGCAGCAGTCAAAGGGGAGGCGTCGGCGGCGTGATAGGCTCGCGTCCAAGCCCATTCGAGCCGAGCGACGTCTCCTAGGTAAGGCACGGTCGCCGCCGGCGGAAACGCGGCGATCCAGGCGGGAAAGGCCTCTCCGTAATTCAAGAGAACGGGCGAGCTCGGCGGGTTGCCGAGCACGAACTCCCGCGCTGCGGCCCGAAAAAACTCGTCGCCCACTAAAGCATGGACCGCCGGGAAGGTGGCGGCGATCGCGTCGATCAGGCTCACCACCACGTTGTTGCGGTAGACCGAGAAACGCTGGGGCGAGGCGATGGATTTCGGCGCGGGAAGCTTGGGCGCCAAAAGGGCCTCCGCCAGCGCGGCTTCGCCCGTGCGCGGCGACGCTTGGGCGTTCATTGCGCGGCGATCCTGGCGGCCTCGGCATCCGCGATCGCCCGGTCGGCGATGGCGGCCTCGTCCTGCAGGACCTTGAAGTCCGGGATGTCGCTGTCCCATTCGATCAGCGTGGGCAGCGGTCCGGTGGCCGAAATCAGGCGCTTGAACAGCGACCAGACGGCCGCGTCCACCTGGCGATCGTGGCTGTCGAGCAGCAGGCTTGCGCCGTCGGCTTCGATTTCGGCGGCATGCCCGGCCAGATGGACCTCGCCGATAAGACCGATCGGAAAGCCGTCGAGATAGGCTTCGGGCTCGAAACCCTGATTGATCGCCGAGACGTAGACGTTGTTCACGTCGAGAAGAAGACCGCATCCGGTGCGGCGCGCGATCTCTTCGAGGAACCCGATCTCGTCCAGCGTCGATCCCGAAAGCTCTGTGTAGCTGGAGGGGTTTTCGAGCAGCATTCTGACGCCCAACGCCTCCTGCGTCTCATCGATGTGGTCCGCGACCCGCGCCAAGGTGGCCGCGTTGTAGGGCAGCGGCAGCAGGTCGTTGAAGTAGACGCCGTCATGGCTCGACCAGGCGAGATGCTCGGAGAAGCTCGCGGGGCGGCAGCGCTCGATCAGCGTCTTGAGGCGTCGCAGATGATCCCGGCTCAGGCGACCCTCGCCGCCGATGGACAGGCCGACGCCGTGCAGCGACAGCGGCCTGAGCGTTCGGATCGCTTCGAGCATGCGGTGCGGGGCCCCGCCGTCGCCCATGTAGTTCTCCGCATGCACCTCGAACCAACCGGCGCCGCCCTCTGCGGCGACGATCTCGTCGAAATGCTCGGGCTTGAAGGGCAGTCCGGAACGGCGCGGAAGCTGGTCTGTGTCGGTTCGGGTCACGGCGTCACCATTTCGCAGCGGTGGGTCGGAGCGGAGCGGGGCGAGCCGGAACGCGACCGGCTCGCCCGCAGGGTCAAGCCGCCGTCAGGCCGGCAGGTCGCGATCCAGCTCCTCGAGCGATCCGGTGCGGCCGTCGGGCAGCTGGAATTCGGCCGATTGCTCGACGCCGTATTTGACGCAATCGCCCTTGGGCACGAGGGTCCAGGCGTTGCCCTGGTAGTCGACGGTCGACGAGCCGGCGCAGGTGGTGCCGGCGCCCGCCTTGCAGTCGTTCTTTCCCGCCAGAGAGATGCCGTAGCACTTCTCCTTGCCGGCGGCTGCGGCAGGGGTCGAGGTGGCCGCGGCGACGGCGGCGACGGCGGTCGCGACGGCCGCTGCGGCGAGGAGGGTGGTTTTGCCTGACATGTTCGAAGTCTCCCGTTGAACTCTGGTCGGTGCGCACCGGCGTCAGGCGCGTCGATCGCGCCAGACCCGCGTCTGCTTTTCTTCATTCGCGGGCGGATCCGTTAAGTTACGGCATTTGACGAAACGGTGATCTTTTCCGACCAAGCGCTCACGGCTTCCTGCACCCCTGAAACGCGGAATTCGCCTAAAACAGCACGGCAGCTGCGAGGAAGGCATGGATCAACGCGAACATCGTTGGAGCCGGTGGGCCTTGGCGTCGCGCGAGGGGGATGAGGCGTCCTACAGCCGCCTTCTGACTGAGGTGAGCGACCGCGCGCGGCGTTTCGCTCGCAGCCGGCTCGCACGATCCGGACATCCTCTCGACGATGGCGAGGACATCGTGCAGGAAATTCTGGTGGCCGTGCACACCAAGCGCGGCACGTGGGATGCGAGCCGTCCCATAGCGCCGTGGGTCGACGCGATCATCCGCTACAAGACCATCGACGCCATCCGCAGGATAGGGCGGCAGGCCACGGCGCGCGAGGACATCGACGCGGCGATGCCCAGGCTGGAGGCGGCTGCGCCCGTCGAGCGGTCCGCGCACCTGCAGGCGCTGGATGCGCATCTCGACGCTCTGCCGTCCCATGAGCGAGGCGTGGTCGCCGCGCTCGGACTTGAAGGGCTGAGCGCGGCGAAATGCGCGCAACGGCTTCGCATCTCGGAAACGGCCGTCCGCGTCGCCTTTCACCGCGGCATCGCCCGCATCGTCCGCCTTGCGAACGAACGCGTCGGGGCCGCAAGCGCTTCGAGGAGCGCGCCGCGGTGAAGGCGAACACCGACGATCTCATCGCCCGTCTGGCCGGCGACCTGCACCAGGCCCCCGCCGCCGCGCGGATACGAGGCGGCCGCTTGGCGGCGGCGGCGGTCGTGATCGCCGCGTCGAGCCTCGTGTTGTCCGGCCTGCTCTACGGTGTCCGGCCGGACGGTCCTTCGAGCGGCTGGGTCGGGCTGACCGTTTGGTCTGCGCTCGCGCTCGCCGGGCTCGTGCCGATCGTACGGTCGCGCGCCCCTGACGCGGCCCCGCCGAGCATCCTGCTCGTCCCAGGCGGCGCCATGCTGGCGATCCTGCTCGCCGCGACGTTGTGGGCGAGTGCGAAGGGCGCGCCGGCGATCCGGTTCGACCATGTCGCGCATTGCCTGCAGACGATCGGCGTTCTTTCGCTGGCGCCTTTCATCTGCATATCCGCCTTCATCCGCCGCGGTGCGCCGGCGTCCCCGGCGGCGACGGGCGCGCTCGCCGGACTGGTCGCCGGCGCGATAGGCGCCCTCGCCTATTCGGTCAGCTGCCCGATCCATGATCCGATGACGGCCCTGTCGGCCCATGCGGCCGCCGTTCTCGTGTTCGCCCTTCTCGGCGCCGTCGTCGGGCGGCGGCTATACGCATGGTGAGCGATAGGGCCTAGGCCTGCCCTCCGCGCTTACGCGCGGCTCGCCGGCGCGCAGACGTCCAGAAGTCGGTGGACAGACGCGTCGGCATCCTCTTTGCTTGGCTCAAGGTCGGACGGAGCGTCGACGAAAGGCGCGAAACACAACCGACCGGAAGCCTGGGGAGGACTGAATGATCCGAGGAAAGCTCGGAATTCAGGAGATCGTGTTCGCCGTCTTCGTGGCGCTCTTCGTCGCGTGCTCGATGTTCCTCGACGGTTTCCTGACCCTCGGCAACATGCTCACCCTGCTGCAGAGCGTGGCGCTGCTGGGCATCTTGGGGCTGGCGGCGGCGATCGTCGTCATCGGCCGCGGCATCGACCTGTCGTTGATCGCGGCGCTCGCGGTGCCTCCGGGTCTGATGCTCCACCTGGTGGACGGCGGAACGCCGCTGCCCGTCGCGGTGGCCGCCGCACTCGCCATGGCGGTGGCGTTCGGCGCGATCAACGGCTGGATCATCGCCTATGCCGAGGTGCCGGCGATCTTCGCGACGCTCGCCTCGGGCATCTTCCTCGCGGGCTTCGGGCAGGCGATGATCTTCGATCTCGACATCGTGCCGTGGAGCGACGGGATGGCGGGGTTCGAACAGCTCGCCCAAGGGCGCGTGCTCGGCATCCCCGTCCAGGTGCTGCTCTTCGCGGCGCTCGCCGTGGCGGCCGGCGCCTTCCTGCGCCAGACCCGCTATGGCGCGGCCATCTACGCGCTGGGCGACAACCCGCTCGCCGCCCGGCTGGTCGGGCTGCCGACGCGCCCGATGATCGTGCTGCAGTTCGTGCTCGCCGCGCTGATCGGCTGCTTCGCCGGCTTCATCATGGCCGCCTCGGTGAACTCCATGCCGACGCGGATCTTCAACTCGACCCTGATCTACGACGTGATCCTCGTCGTCGTGCTCGGCGGAATCGGCCTCTCGGGCGGGCGCGGCGGCGCGGTCAACGTGGTCCTGGGGACGCTGCTGATCGGCACCATGCTCAACGCGCTGACCATCATGAACCTGCCCTTCGCAGCGCAGAACCTGGTCAAGGGCTTCGTGCTGCTCGTCGCGGTCGCCGCGGACTCCATCCTCAATCCGCGCAACGAGGAGACCGCCCAGCAGGGCGACATCTGAACAAAACCCAAAACACTCAACGGAGGAAACTGGAATGAACATCAGGACGATTGCCGGGTCCGCCTTTCTCGCCACGAGCCTGGCCGCCGGCGCGGTCTTCGCCGAAGAGGGGCTGGAGGAGCCGTTCCAAGCAGATTTCCGCGCCGCGCTCGAAGGGGCGAAGGTCGCCTTCGTGCCCGTCGCCATGGGCTTCGACCTCACCGAAGGCTGGTTCGCCGGACTGAGCCGGGAGCTCGAGCCCTTCGGCGTGGAGATGGTCCTGCGCGATCCCAACTGGGACCCCAACGCCGGCGCCCAGGCGCTCACCCAGCTGATCGCCGAGGAGCCGGACGTGATCGTGGTGCACAACCCCGACGTTCAGACCTACGCGCGCCTGCTGCGCCGGGCCGAGAACGCGGGCATCCACATCGTGCAGGTCAACATGGCCTCGGCCGTGCCGACCGCCTCCTTCGTCGGCGCCAACTGGATCGAGATCGGAGAGCGCGCCGCCCAGGCCGTCGTCGACCACTGCCAGAACACCTCCAACAAGGTCGCCATCGTCGAGGGCGTGCCCTCGGCCGCGGCCAGCGCCTACACCCTGCGCGGCGTCGACACGGTGTTCTCCGCCAACCCGCAGATCGAGGTCGTCTCCAGCCAGGCGGCCAACTGGGACGCGTCGACCGCCCGCTCGATCACCCAGACCGTCCTGCAGCAGCACCCCGACCTCTGCGGCATCGTCGGGTTCTGGGACGGGATGGACATCGGCACCGCCGCCGCGGTGAAGGAGGCGGGGCTGGAGGATCAGATCTTCCTCGCCACCTCCGGCGGCGGCGAGGCGCGCGGCGCCTGCGCCCAGGTCGAGGCCGGGGCCTTCGACCTCAACCTCAGCTACGACGTGCCCACCCAGGCCGCGCAGATGGCGGGCCAGATCAAGTGGCTGCTCTCCTCGGGGGTGGAGGCCGGCACGGTGAAGGGCTTCGCCTACACCACGCTGATCCCCATCACGCCCGAGAACGCCGGCTCCCCGCTGGCTTGCTGGAACCTCTCGGACCTTCAGTGAGCGCAAAGCCGCCGCGGGCGGGGACCCCGCCCGGCCCCGCCCCCCCCACCCAAAAGATTTACAATCCCCGATTCACCACACCCGGGACCCCCGGGGCAAACCCAGGGGGGCCGGAAACCAGTAAGGGGAGATAC
>JBCCPD010000164.1:0-7814 GCA_039025075.1 Pseudomonadota bacterium
CTCGAACGCTTCGCGCTGAACGGGGTCGTGGCCGTGGTCGACGCGGTGAACGGCATCGACGCGCTGGAGCGTTTCGAGGAAGCCCGGCGGCAGGTCGCGGTGGCCGACCTGATCCTGGTCGCCAAGCGGGACCTGGCGCGCGACGACGCGGCGCGAAAGGTCCTCGGGACGCTCGAGGACCGGCTGCGGCGCGAGGCGCCCAACGCGACCGTCGCGCCGGTGGAGGATGCGACCGCGGCGATGACCTTCGCCCGCGCCGCGTTCGATCCGTCAGGGCGGCCGCCGGACGTGCTCGAATGGCTCCGCTTCGATGCGGATGGCGCGGCAGCGCATGGCCATGACCACTGTCATCATCACGGCCACAGCCACAGCCATCACCACGACCCTTCCCACGCGCACGGGCCGCACGGCCCCATCACGGCCATCACGATCACGCCCATGACGTCAACCGGCACGGCGACGCGGCGACCGCGTTCTGCTTCTCCGCCTCGGCGCCCATCGATCCGTGGGACCTTGAGGAGGCGGTGACCGAGCTAAGAATGACGCTTGGCCGCGACATCCTGCGGATGAAGGGCGTGATCGAAACCGCCGATGATCCGGAGTGTCCGCGCGTGCTGCATGTGGTGGGTCACATCGCGAGCCCGATGCGCCGTCTCGACGGCTGGCCCGACGGGTTGAGCCGAACCCGTCTGGTGATGATCGTGACCGGCGCGGCGCGGGACGCGGCCGGGGCTCTGCTCGGCGAGGTCTTGCCTGAGCTCATCCCGTTCGAAGCCGAGCCCGATCCCGCGCCGACGGCCGAAGCCGAACCGGCCGTTCGCAGCGGAGCTTGAGCCGCCGCGCCTCCCGTTTGCGCCGAGCCGCGTCGCTCGTGAAATCACCCGGGCAGGCGCCAGGCGCGCCCCGAGCCTCCGCGTTACCCGCCCGGGTGGAACGACCGTCGCGCCGTAGGAAGTCTCCGCCGCCGGGCACGGTCCTCCAGAAAACGTCGACGGCGGACGACCCGCTCCCGGAACGTCGTCCGACGCAAGCCGGGCTTGAAGCGACGCGGCGGATCGCGGCTTGTTTGACTCGCAAGACGCTCGGAACGCCGGCGGCGCCCATCAAGCGGGCCGGCGAGAAGCGGCAAATCGGGAGAACGACCCATGGCGCAGCTGACGTTCATGAACCAGGCCATCTTCGATCACGGCGCGAGCGCCAACCTTCGCAAAGTGCTCGCTCAGCAAGGGATCGCCCGTCCGCTCCTATGCACCGATCGCGGCTTGGTGGAGCTCGGCATGGCGGCCGACCTGTTGGAACCGCTCGGGAACGCAGCGCCGGCGACGGTCTTCGATGACACGCCCGAGAACCCCACCCAGGCCGCAGTCGCCGCCGCGGCGGACCTCTACCGATCGGCCGGTTGCGACGGCATCGTCGCCTTCGGCGGCGGCTCGCCCATGGATCTGGGCAAGGCGGTCGCGCTCGCCGTCACCCATGACGGCGATCTTCTGGGCTACACCGCCGGTCTCGGCGGCGCTCGCAAGATCGGCCCGGTCGCGCCGCTGATCGCCGTGCCGACCACCGCCGGCACCGGCAGCGAGGTGTCGAGCGGCGCGGTCATCACCATGGACAACGGCGAAAAGCTGATCCTGGCGAGCCGACACTTGACGCCTCGCGTCGCCCTCTGCGATCCATCGCTGACGCTTGGCCTACCCCCGCGCCTGACCGCCGCGACCGGCATGGACGCGGTGACGCACTGCGTCGAATCCCTTCTGTCGCCTTGGGTGAACCCGCCGGCCGATGCGGTGGCTTGCGACGGGCTCGAGCGGTCGCTGCGCGACGGCCACCTCCTGCGCGCGGTGCGGGACGGGAGCGACGCGGACGCGCGCTGGCACATGATGATGGCCGCGACCGAGGGCGCGATGGCCTTCGCCAAAGGCCTGGGCGCAGTGCACTCCATGAGCCATGCCTGCGGAGCGGACAAGGAATTGCGTCTGCACCACGGAACCCTGAACGCCGTGCTCCTCCCCACGGTCCTCGATTTCAATCGGGATCATGTGAGCGACAAGGTCGTCCGGCTGAACGGAGCCATGGGTTTGAAACCCGACGCCGACCCCGCCGACTACTTCCGGCGGCTCAACGTCGAGATGGGTATGCCGAAAAACCTGGGCGAAATGGGAATCCGGCGCGAGGCGATCCCCGATCTCGCCGAACATGCGTCGAAGGACATCTGCAACGCGACGAATCCCCGTCCTTGCTCCGCCGACGCGTTCCAAGCCCTCTTCGAGATCGCTTTGGGATCGTAGCGGTCGAAGCGATGCGTCCGCGCTCGGCGAGCCCGGTCCGGCCCATGCTGCCGAAAACCCGGTCCACGAAGGCCCCGGCGACGCGACCGCCGCGTCGCCGGGCCGCTCCGGTCGTCGTGATCACTCGGGAACGAGTTCGCCCGGCAAGGTGTTCACGGTCATCGTATCGCTCGGCTGGAAGTGAATGACCGAGCGGATCGACTTGCCGGCCTTGAGCAGGTCGAAGGCGGTGTTGATCTGGCCGTGGGTCATGTGGTGGGTGATGTAGGGATCCACGCTGAAGTCGCCGCGCAGCCACTCGTCGACCATGCCCGGCAGCTGGCTGCGGCCGAGCACGCCGCCGAAGGCGGTGCCGCGCCACACCCGCCCGGTGACCAGCTGGAATGGGCGGGTGGAGATCTCCTGCCCCGCGCCGGCCACGCCGATCACCGTGCACTCGCCCCAGCCCTTGTGGCAGGCCTCGAGCGCGGAGCGCATCAGATCCACGTTGCCGACCGCCTCGAAGGTGTAGTCGAGGCCGCCGTCGGTCATCTCCACCAGCACGTCCTGGATCGGCTGGGAGAAGTCCTTGGGGTTCAGGCATTCCGTCGCGCCAAGCGACTTAGCCAACGGGAACTTGTTGGGGTTCACGTCGATCCCGATGATCCTCGTGGCGCCGTTGAGAACGGCCCCCTGGATCACCGCCATGCCGACGGCGCCGAGGCCGAAGACGGCCACGGAGGCGCCGGCCTCCACCTTCGCGGTGTTCCGCACCGCGCCGATGCCCGTGGGCAGGGCGCAACCCATGACGGACGCCTTCGACAGGGGCGCCTCCTTGGTGATCTTGGCCACCGCGATCTCAGGCAGAACCGTGTACTCGCTGAACGTGCTGGTGCCCATGTAGTGGAGGATCTGCTTGCCTTTGTAGGAGAAGCGGGAGGTTCCGTCGGGCATCAGCCCCGCGCCCTGGGTCTTGCGGATCGTCTGGCAGAGGTTGGTCTTGCCGGACTTGATGTAGGGGCAGTTGGGGTCCTCGGGCACGTAGAGGGGGATGACATGGTCGCCGGGGACGACCGAGGTGACGCCCTTGCCGACCTCCTCGACCACGCCGCAGCCCTCATGGCCAAGGATGCAAGGGAAAAGACCTTCCGGATCCTCGCCCGAGAGGGTGAAGACGTCGGTATGGCAGAGGCTCGTGGTCACGATTCGGACGAGCACTTCGCCTTCCTTAGGTCCCTCGAGGTCGATCTCCTCGATCTCCAAGGGACGGTTCGGCTCCCAGGCTATGGCGGCGCGGGTCTTCATGCGGCGTTTCCTTGCTTGTTTCGGCTGATTTCAGGAGCGACGGCGTCCAAGCTGCTCGCCGACGGTCCAGCGGAACAGGGTTCAGCAGGCGGCGCATCTTGTTGGTCGCGCCAACGCAGATCGAGCGGAGCCCAAAGCGCCGGGCGAGCCATGCCGACACTCGCATTTTCGATGGCCCTCGAGGTGCGCGGGCGAGACCACGGCCGACGGAAATCCAACCGACGCCGCGTCTCGGCGGTTTCGGCCGGAGGGATCGCGGCGAAGAACGCGGTGCGCATGTGCGGCTTCTCCGAGGTACTCAGACTGTTGCGTAGCAGGAAAACACGACGCGCCCGCGGGTGAAAAGCCGAATGTGCCGTCTGAAGTCGGGGCCCTGCGCCGGCCGCTCCAATCGATCGGTTCAGCGCGCCATCGGCGCCCTCCGCTCGCCGCTCCGACTAGCCGGATCGCGACCCCTCCTGCCTCGCCCGCTCGATCTGCGCCATGTCGCACAGAACATCCACCATCGACGAGAAGTCCTGACCGCCATAGCCCCGCGCCCTGGCGCTCGAGAACGCCTCCCGCGCCGCGGCGGCCACCGGCAGCGGCACGCGGGCCGCGTTGGCCGCCTGCACGATCAAGGACAGGTCCTTGTGCGCCAGATCGATGGTGAAGCCCGGCTCGGTGTCGCCCGCCAGAACCTTGTTCGGCCAGTTCACCTTCAGCTGCCCGTTGGTGGCGGTGGTCCCGTGGATCACGTCGAGCGTCGTCGCCAGGTCCAGACCGAACCGCTGGCTGAGCGACAGCGCCTCCGCGTTTAGCTGGCAAAGGATGATGGCGAGGTAGTTGTTCACCAGTTTCGTGCGCGTCCCCGCGCCCGCCGCTCCGCAATAGTGGATGGTCGTGCCCATCGCCTCGAACAGCGGGAGCGCGGCGTCGAAATCCTCGCGGGCGCCGCCGACCATGAACAGGCTCTCGCCGCGGTCCGCGTGCCAGGCGAGCCGGCCGATGGGCGCGTCGATGGCCCGAAAGCCGCCGGCGCGGGCGGTCTCATGGAGTTTGTCCGTGGTTTCCGGATCGATGGTGGACAGATCGATGACCAGGGCGCCGGGCGCCGCATGGGCGAATATGCCGTCCGGCCCCATGGCGATTTCATCCACCTCGCGGCCGGTGGGAAGCACGGTGACGATGGTGCTGCAGCGCTTCGCCAGATCGGCGACCGAGGAGGCGCTGGTCGCGCCGAGCGCCACCAGGTCCTCGACCGGTTCCGGCCTGACGTCGTGCACGACGAGACTGAACCCTTTGCGCACGCAGTTCGACGCCATGCCCTTGCCCATCGCGCCCAAGCCGATGAACCCGATCGTCTCGTCCTTGATCGCCATCCGCGACCTCCCTTCGTTCGTTTTTCGTTGGTTGGGCCGGCCGGCTCAGCGCATCAGCAGCCCGCCGTTCACGTCCATCGTCGCGCCGGTCATGTAGCGCCCGTCCTCGGAGGCGAGGTAGAGCGCCGCGGCCGCGATGTCGTCGACATGGCCGTAGTCGCCCAGCGGGATGCCGGCGCGCACCGACGGGCCGTATTCGAACACCGCGGTCATGTCGGTGCGGACAGCGCCGGGCGCGATGCAGTTGACCGTGATTTTGTGCGCCGCGAGCTGCCGCGCCATCGCCTTGCCGAAGGCCAGGACCCCGGCCTTGCTGACCGTATAGGTCACCTCCGCCGCGACCCCGCCGACCTGACCGGCGACCGAGGCGATGTAGACGATCCGCCCCGATCCCCGCGCCTTGGCCGCGGGCACGAAGGCCGTGGTCGGATGCACGCAGCCCATCAGATTGATCGCCAAGACATGGTCCCAGGTCTCGGGCGAGATCTCCTCCAGCGGCGCCGCGGGGCGCCCGATGCCGGCGGCGCAGACGAGGATGTCGGGCGCGCCGAAGAACGCCTCCGCCTCTGTCTGAGCCTTGGCGCAGGCGTCAGAACGCGCCACGTCCACGCCCACGGAATGGGCCGATCCGGCGGCGACGCCATTCAGATCCGCAGCCGAGGCCGCCGCCTGATCGGCGTTGAGATCGGCGAGCACCACGCGCGCGCCCTCCCGCACGAAGCTCTCCGCGATCGCCCGGCCGATGCCGCGCGCGCCTCCGGTCACGAGGGCCGTCTTGTCTTGAAGTCGCATGAAATCCTCTCTTCCGCCGACCGCGGAAGCGGAGCCTTTCATTCGCCGGCCCGAGGGGCAACCGGGTCCGGCGCATCCATGCGCGGCGGCCGCGTCGCTCTCCGTCGTATCGACGGCGTCAGACGCCGCGTTTCCTCGGTTGCGCGCATCGCCTGGCTCTGATTTCGATTCACCGCGTCTCGGCGGAGGATCGCGGGAAGCGGCGACGCCCCGCGCTCGCCGGGAAAAGCTAGGAAAGAGAGACCTCCATGACATCCTTCAGCTTTCAAACCACGCCGTCGGTGCTCTCCGAGATCGGCGCCACCGCGAAGATCGGAACGTTCCTCGCCGCGCGCGGCCGGCGAAAGGTCGCGTTCGTCACCGACGCCATGATCTTGGAGCTCGGCCTCGCCGACGCGGCGCTCGAAGGGTTCGCCAAAGCGGGGCTGGAGGTCTGGACGTTCTCGGACGTGGTGGCCGACCCGCCCGAGGCCATGGTGCTGAGCGCGGTGGAGCAGGCGCGCGCCGCGGGCGTCGACTGCGTCGCCTCCGTCGGCGGCGGGTCGTCGATGGACACGGCGAAGCTGATCGCCGTTCTGGCCCGCAGCGATCAGCCGATCGCCGAGATGTACGGCGTGAACCTGGTGCGCGGGGATCGGCTGCCGCTCGTCCTCGCCCCCACGACCGCCGGCACCGGGTCCGAGGTCACGCCGATCTCCATCGTCACCACCGGGGCGAACGAGAAAAAGGGCGTCGTCGCGCCTCAGCTTCTGCCCGATTTCGCGGTTCTGGACGCGGAGCTGACCTTGGGCCTTCCCGCTGCGGTCACCGCCGCGACCGGCATCGACGCCATGGTCCACGCGATCGAGGCCTTCACCTCCAGGCGCCTCAAGAACGTCGTCTCGGACTGTCTCGCCAAGCAGGCTCTGGAACTGCTCGGCGCCAACATCCGCACCGCCTGCGAACGGCCGCAGGACCGCGAGGCGCGGGCGGCGATGCTGATGGGCTCGATGCTCGCCGGCATGGCCTTCGCCAACGCCCCGGTCGCGGCGGTGCACGCGCTGGCCTATCCGCTCGGCGGGCATTTCCACATTCCGCACGGCCACTCCAACGCGCTGGTGCTGCCCTACGTGCTCGAGTTCAACCTGCCTGAGGCGCACGCCGCCTATGCGGAGCTTGGACCGATCCTCTTCCCCGATCTCGCCGGCCGTCCCGCGGATGCCCGCGCGCATGGGCTTATCGACGGCTTCCTGGCGCTGGGGCCGGCTTTGGGGATGGAGACGCGCCTCTCCGCGCTCGGCGTCAACCACAACCACCTGCCGATGCTCGCCGAAGACGCGATGAAGCAGCAGCGGCTCCTGATCAACAACCCGCGTGAGATGACGCTGGAGGCGGCGCGTGACATCTATTCCGAGGCGCTATGAGGCGCCCTCCGGCCTGTTGCAGCGGCCCTGGGAGACGATGCTTGATGTTGGAATAGTGTAACATTACCGTCGCGCTAGGGCATCGTCGCGGCCTCGTCTGCGGCGGCGGTCCGCTCAACGACAAGAAAGATCCAGGGAGACCCCAGAATGACTCGATCCCCGCTCCTCGCCCCCGAAGGTACGCGGCTCGACCGCCGCGGCCTGCTGCTCGGCGCCGCTGGTCTAGGCTTGACCGCCGCCGCGGGCGGCGCGCTGCTCGCCCCTGCCCCGGCCTCGGCCGCCGGCGCCCTGGACCAGGCGCCCTACTTTTATCGCTTTCGCATCGGCGCGCTCACCGGCACGGTGGTCTCGGACGGCATCCTGCCTCTGGGCGATCCGACCGCCAGCTTCCTCGGCCCCTCGGCCGACGACATGCGCGCGATGCTGACGCGCAACTTCCTGCCCACCGACAACGCGGTGCTGGAGCAGAACATCCTCGTCGTCGACGCCGGCGACCGTCGCATTCTCTTCGACACCGGCATGGGCAAGTCGCAGATGTTCGGCCCAACGCCGGGCAAGCTGATGCCCAGCCTCGCCGCCGACGGGATCGACGCGGGGTCGATCACCGACATCGTCTGCACCCACGGCCATTGCGACCATGTCTGGGGGATCATGTCGGATGGAGGCGAGCGGATCTTCCCGAATGCGCA
>JBCCPD010000165.1:0-7813 GCA_039025075.1 Pseudomonadota bacterium
AGCCGCTCATCGACGTCGAAAAGTCCTGGCGCTCTCGCCAACTCGGCCTCCCTCCACTGCTTCACAGCAATGAATCATGGCCGCAGCGATCTGGCGAGGTTGATAGAGGTGCCCAGCTGCGCGAGCACCTCAAGACGTTTCTTGACGCCTACAACTTCGCCAAGCGGCTCAAGACCCTAAAGGGCCTCACCGTCTTCGAGTTCATCTCAGCGAAGTGGGCTTCGGAGCAGGAACGCTTCAGGCTGCATCCAGACCATCTCATTCCGGGACCAAACATCTAACCACTCGCGCTCGGTTCCCCACCACCGTCGCCCCTTGAGCGACGTTGCGCCAAAACGACCTCCACCTCCCCACCGGGCAAAAAGCGATCAAGACTCTCGCGCGCGGAGCGTATCGCCTCGGGCGTCATCTCGAAGAACGCATCGCGGGCGTCCCGCCGCAACTCACGTGCGCCCATGCGGGCGTGAAAACGAAGCACCTTCTCGTTTCCAAGCCGCACGCCGAAATGCGCACGGGCGAAGCCTAGGTGATCCACCGCATATGCGTAGACCATCAGGGCGGACTCCACCGCCGCCTGGCGCGGCCGGTCATCGATCAGGATCCAGGAACCCCAGCAGAAGCTGTCGCTCCGCGCGTCGTAGAGGCGCACGGTCCCGATGCGCCGCCCCTCGTGCTCGATCATGAAATAGGCCTGCCCTTCGGAGCGGGCGTATCTCTCCAGCCAGCGGCGCTGATCCTCAACCCGGTCGGAGACGGGGCTGAGATGGCGCGACTTCTCGGGTGAGCGGCGGAGGGCGAAGACGAACTCGGCGTCCTCAGGGGTCGCCGTGCGGAAGGCGAGCGTCGAGCCGCGCACCTCCGCGGCGGGGCGGATATGCGGTGGGACTGCAAGCTGGTCGTTCGTTGAACCGTCGGTCATGACGCACCTCCAAAGAACTGGATTGATCTCCTCGGGACCCTGATGCGTCCAGCCGCCTGAGACTGCTGAGCATTTCCATAGGTGGCGGGGCCAGTCCACATTCCTGTTTTCACACCATTGAAAACCACGTCGTCGCACGTTCGTGACCGTGCTCCCGTCGCGCCCTCGCTCATAGGTCAATTTATTCTCGGTCTTCGCTCAGGAACCCGACGACATCGGTTTGGTGGTCCGCACCTACGGCATGTCTTTCACAAGCAAAATCCTGCACCCCGCGGCGGAGATGCCGCCGAAGCTGACCCTCGACCAGCACGGAGGCCCCGGCACCTCGCCCAACTTCATCTACGCCCTCTTCCTTGACGACCGAGCTAACCGCCGTCCCGGCAACGCGGCGGTGCTTGGCGTCCGTGTATCGACCCATGTGTGGATGCCCCCATGGGGTCAAGGAGCCTTTGGACGTGTGAGCCGAGAGATCGCTGCGGTCATGTGTCAGGCCTGTCGTGCGGCGCCCGAGTGGATCATGACCGCTGGCCGGTATGGTGATACGCGGATCGGGGGCTCATCAGTGAACCGAGCTTGATGCTCTTGGGTCGATGCGGCCTGTCCCGATCCCGATCTGGCGATCGCTTGCCCCTACGTCTTGGCGCTCCTCTCTCCCGTCTTCGTCCTGGGCGTGCCGCTCAGGCCGCCGCAGGACGTCGGTACGGCTCGTCGCGGATCATCATCGCCCAGAGCCCGCGCGCCATCTTGTTGGCGAGCGCGATCGCGACCAGCATCTTCGGTTTCCGCGCGAGCATCTTGCCAAGCCAGGTGTCCGGCTGCGACGCGCGGCGCGCCGCCCATCTGACCACGGCAATGGCGCCGACGATGAGCAGTCTTCGAATGTCCTTCTGCCCCCATCTTCGACGTTCTCCCGAGCCGGGTCTTGCCGCCGGTCGAATGTTGTCTCGGCACGAGGCCGACCCAGGCGGCGAAGTCTCGCCCGCTCGCGAACGCTTCGGGCGGCGGCGCGAAGGCGTTGAGCGCGATGGCCGTCATCGGCCCGACGCCAGGCATGGTCTGGAGCTGACGCGTCCGCGCGCTCAGCCGCGCTTCGGCCTTGAGCCGTTTCTCCAGATCCCCGATCGCCGCCGTGAGCCCCTCGATCTGCACGAGCATGAGTTCGCCCAGGGCGACCACCGCCTCCGGCGCCCGCCCACCGCGTTCGGTCACGACGCCGCGCGCAAGCTCGAGCGTTCGCCGAGCTCCCTCAGCGGTGATCAGGCCGTACTCTGCAAGGTGGCCGCGCAGCGCGTTCAAGAGCTGCGTGCGCTGCGCGACGAGGAGGCCACGCCCCCGGAACAGCGTCGCGTGCGCCTGCCGGTCAACCGTCTTCACCGGAACGAAGCGCATGGTTGGGCGGCTTGCGGCCTCCGCGATCGCCTCGGCGTCGTTGGCGTCGTTCTTCTGCCGCTTCACGAACGGCTTCACATAGACCGGCGGGATGAGCCGCACGTCATGGCCCAGGGCTGTGATCTCCCGGCCCCAGTGGTGGGCGGTGGCGCAAGCTTCCATCGCCACGATGCAGGTCGGGCGCTTCGTCAGAAAGGCCAGGAGCTGGCCCCGGCTCTGCGTTTTCCGGAACATGACCTGGCCGTCCGCGCCGGCCCCATGCCGCTGAAAGACGCGTTTGGCGATGTCGATGCCGATGATCTGGGTTTCCATCGTGGCTGGCCTCCATTCCGACACTTCGGGACCGCAAGCCTTGCACGGTCCGATGCCGGCGGGGGCATCCACACCATCAGTGGAACCCACTCAGCCTATGCCGCTGCTTCGAATGCTGCTGCAGGCGTCCTCATGCCGAGCGCCTGGTGCGGCCGGCGGTGGTTGCAGAAGGCGGTTCCGGTCGCCGATCGCGCGGCTTGCGTGAGCCAGGCTCTCAAACCGCTGACGATGAACGCACTGCTCCCTTCAGCGACCGGATCAACCGCTCCATTATGCCGTTCTGCTGGGGACAGTGGGGCGCGCCTCACGCGCCCCAATCGGCGAGCTCGTCTTCGCTCAGGGGGGCCAGGAAATCCGGCTCCGTTCCCGCGAGACCGCGCGGCAGACCGCCGAACGCGAACCCGTTTCCGGTGACGGGCACAAGCCGCACGACAGGGGTCGAGCCCTTGGCGATCAAGACCTCCTCGCCGGCGAGGGCGGCGTCGATAAGCATCGAAAGCTGGGTCTTGGCGGCGTGGACGGGGACTCGCATCGCAGGTCTCTTCAGGCGGATTGGCTAAGCTTAGCTAAGTCTTCGCGAGAACCACGGCAAGCGATGGATCGGCTTTGGCCGAAGGACGGATCAGCGACCGCCTCGACCTCGGCGAGACGCCGCCCCTTGGAGTTCCCCCCGGTTTCGCGAAGACTTCGACGCGATGCCTCGCCTCGAGGTCGGCGCGAGGCTCCGGACCGGAGGCCGTTCGCATGCCGGAGCCGTGCATTCCGATCGGGATCAGCTTCGCGGCCCGGCCCCCGATCGCCGAGGCGCCATCCAAAGGCCGGCCAGGCCCGTCAGAAGCATCCACGCCCCCGCGGGCAACGGGATCACGTTGGTCGCATCCGACAGGCGATAGATCCTGCCCGTCGCTTCCAACAGCACCCCCGCGCCGCCATCGGCGAAGGAGAAGAAGCGCGGGTCCGGGCGTCCCGCCGCCAGGTCCTTCAACGTCACCAGAGCTCCGTCGGGATCCACCAGCGTGACGGCGTAGACGTCCGCAAGACCGGAGCCTCCGAAGGGATCCAACGTCGCGTAGAGGCTCCCGCTCACGAGATCCCCAAAGATCGACGTGATGCTGTCGAACGCGTCCGGCGAGACCGCAGGGCCTGAGATCGCGATGAAGGGCTCGCCCTCGCGACCGAGCTGGGCGTAGGGCTGAAGGAACCCTGGCTCTGGTTGCGGCGCGTGCGTCGTCCCTCCGTCAAGCCGGCCGTCGGCGTTCACCGTGATGTAGAACGTGCCCTCGCGCGCCCGACCGTCTGGGTTGCGGCCCCAGCCGAAATTCGGCGTCGTCTGCGGATCGTCGTCGAGCAGGTCCGACAACGCGATGCTGTTGATCTCCTCCGCAGTGTTCGCGCCGATGTCGGCGAAGGCGATGCGCGACTTGCCCTCATCGGTGAACGTCAGACGCTGCACGTTGCGCACGCCCTGGGCGACCACTTCGACGCCCCCGTCGTCGATCAGCAGCAGCTTGCCCAGATGCGATGCGACGTCCTGCGGCGCGGCGAGGCCGTCGCGATCGAACCCCAGCGCATCTCCCGTCGCGAACAGCACCTCTCCCGTGTCCAGCGCTAGGAGCCCTCCGCCCGCGTGGCCGCGCGGAGGCATCTCGAACGCCGCCAGGGCCTGCGGGTTCCGCAGCCGACCGTCCGCGCCTTGGGCGAAACGATAGATCACCTGATAATCCCGCTGGCCAGAGCCGTATTCCGGCGCGGTCGGCAGAGCCGCGGCCGGCCCGATGCCCGGCGGCAGCGTATCGGAGGTGATCGCCATCACGACGGCGCCGCCGGGACCGTCGGCGATGTTCAGGATCGCGCGTCCCCCTGCGGGAACGATGCCGGGGGGCAGGTCCGCCGCGGTGAACACCGTCTCGAAGCTGCCGTCGGCGGCTTGCCGGCGGATCTCGCCGAACTGGTCGACCACGTGCAGGGCCCCGTCGATCACCACCGGCGAGGCATATTGAGAGGGGCCGGACGGTGCGAAGGGGAGGGCCGCTTCTTCGATCTTGACCGTCAGGCCCGGCCTGAACACCGGATCAGGCGTGAAGGTCAGAGCCGCCGCCTCCGTGGCGACCAGAATTGCGGGAAGCGCGCCTGCGCCATGCAGCCATCGACCCATGCCCATGTTTCCCTCCAACCACTCCGCGCTTGCAAAACCGCAGGCGAGGCTATGA
Source organism: Pseudomonadota bacterium (assembly GCA_039025075.1). Taxonomy (GTDB): domain Bacteria; phylum Pseudomonadota; class Alphaproteobacteria; order Rhodobacterales; family Rhodobacteraceae; genus Albimonas. The sequence goes on from JBCCPD010000165.1 coordinate 4,831, forward strand.
CCGGAGAAACCATTCATCAACCTTTCGATCCACGGAGGATCGCGGACATGAGTTCGACTGGGGCAGGCGACGTCGTCAGCAGGTCCTCGGGCCGCTCGCAGCCCTTCAGCGGCTCGTCGAGCACGCTCTCATCGATCTTCTTCGCCATGGTCCACGCTGTCCTTTCCTCTCAGCACGGACCGGGGGCGTAACACACCGAATCTCGGGCGCTCCCGGAAGCCTCCCTGACCACTTCGCCAGCCTTATCGACGCTTCTTCGTGAGGATTGTCGGCGACCGCGTCTGCTGGCCCCAAGCCTTCTAGATGTTGTCCTGGCTAGGTGTTTTTTGGAGTTAGTTATGAGTTACGCTCCGTCCCGCCCCCCTCATCTCCCTGACTTCAAACCGCTTCCCAAATCCCTTGGTGGGCGAAAACACGAAGAAAAGCGGATGAAAACACAAAAATAAGTGGATGAAAGCACGAAACTCACGCCCGCCATGCTGCACCGCAGCAAACCCCTGCTCTGCCTTCCAAAACCCGAATCACCTTGACCGCGGTGGCTGAAAGCACGAGCCTCCCCCCATGGCCCAGCCCCGCCGAGCCGCAGCAAGACGCCGCCCCGCGCCCCCTCCGCACGACCTCGCCGAGGACGCGCCCGAGGCGGCCGAGGACCTCCCCCAGGACGTCTCCGCCCGCCTCCCCGCCCGCCGCGCGGCGCCCCCCGCGCGCCCCCGCTCCCCCCTCCTCCCCGACCGCCGAGACCAGGCCGACTTCTTCGTCTGCGACATTTTCGACGCCGCCCCCAAGGGCGACATGGCCTCGATGGAGCACCCGGTCTTCAGCCTCTCCACCAAGCCCGACCTCGAGGTCCGCCGCTACGAGAACGGCCCCAACTTCGTGGAGATCACGCCGTCCGTGAAAGGCCTCGCCACGGTCCACGACCGGGACGTGCTGATCTTCTGCATCTCCCAGGTCATCGCCGCCCTCAACGAGGGCCGCCGCGTCGACCGGCGCCTCAGATTCAAGGCCTACGACCTGCTCAAGGCCACCAACCGAGGCGCCGACGGCCGCGGCTACCAGCAGCTGCGCGCCGCGCTGGAGCGCCTGCAAGGCACCGTCATCACCACCAACGTGATGACCGGCGACAAGGAATACTTCGACGGCTTCGGCCTGATCGACCGCTTCCGCATCGTCCGCGAGACCCGCGAGGGCCGCATGCAGGACATCGAGATCACCCTCTCCGACTGGGTCTTCGGCGCCCTCGAGGCCCGCGAGGTCCTGACCCTGCATCGTGACTATTTCCGTTTGCGCAAACCCCTCGAACGCCGCCTCTACGAGCTCGCCCGCAAACACTGCGGCGCTCAGCCCGAATGGCGCATCGGCCTGCGGAAGCTCCAACTCAAATGCGGCTCCACCTCATCCGAAAAGGAGTTCCGCCGCATGGTCCGCCGCGTGGCCGAGGAGGACGCGGCCTACGCCCACCTCCCCGACTACGCGATGCGTCTCGAGCCCCGAGACATGGTCGTCTTCCGCTCCCGCGGCACGGTCCCGGTTCCCCTGACCGACGACCTCTACGAGGGCCCCCTGCCCTCCCACGCCTACGCCGAGGCCCGCGAGGCCGCCCCCGGCTGGGACGTCCACGCCCTGGAGCAGGAGTGGCGCAAGTGGTGCGGCAAGGAGGAGATCGAGCCCAAGCGGCCCGATAGGCATTTCATAAAATTCTGCGCCAGCTGGGTGGAGCGACGGGGAAAGGGCTGACGCGCCCTGCCGGCCAAGGCGACCAACCTCAGCCCACCCTTCCCCGCCGGGAAACCGCCCGCCAGACTCCGAACGCGCTCAGCAGCATCAGCCCCGCCATCGGCGTCGGCGCGCTCGTCACCCGGAACGTCGCCGAGCCGCGCTGCGGCAGGCTGCCGTCGAAGATGCCCAGCCGGTAGACGCCTCCCGCCAGATCCGAGAAGAGCTCGACGCCGTCCTCGGGCGGGGCGGAGATCACGTCGCACCAGTCGTCGCCGAAGGCCCCCGACGCCGCCTGGAAGCAGGTCTCGAAGTCGTCCGTCAGGCTCTCGATTCCGCCCTCGCCGTGGCGCTCGAACACCATGAGGCTGCGCTCGCCCGCGTCGTCATGCGCGTCGTAGCCCATGAGCCAGAGCGACGTGGTGCTGGAGGCGACGAACTCCACGAAGGTCGTCACTCGCGCGTTGCTGATGATTGGATGCAGGTTGGTGTCCGGGCCGGGACCGAAGAAGAACGTGTAGTCGACCGTCTGGGCGTTCACCTGCTCGACCCGCACGTCGGCTTCGCCCTGGCCGGTGTCGAGCAGCTCCGGGAAGCCTCCGGGCGTCAGGTGGTCGCCGTCGACGAAGGCGTCGCCGCCGGCGGGCGCGCCGAGGGCCCAGCCGAAGGCGCCGTCCGGGCCGGGACCGGACTCGTTGGCGACGCCGATGACGGTGGTGGTGGTGACTGCGGCGGCGGGCAGAGCCGCGACGGCGGACAGAAGCGCGGCCAGAACGCCGGCCGGCGCGAAGGAACACATGACGCGGGTCACGAGAGACCCTCCTCTTAGGTACGCGAACATGGGAAGGTTAATGTAGCCTGAATAAAAAAGTCAATGCAGGATGAACGTTCCCTGCGGGGAAGAGGCCGGTCCCCCGAAAGACCTTGCAGTGCTCAGCAGATCCGCCTGACCGACAAGCGTCGAAGTGGAGCTCATTTCGATCGGGGTTCGATTCCCCTAGGGGATGCCACCCCCGTTTTGGACCTCTGATTCCATTGGGAAATTCCGCACGTTTGTCCCTATGCTGGTGCCATGGGGACAGTTGGCGCATCGGATTGGAGGCGCGCGCGTCTCGCAGCTGGACACCCGCAAGAACCTACCGATCGGCGTGCTCCTGTGATTCACTCGCTTGGGTCGGATCGGAAGGGCGAGGCACATGCAGCAGTCGGGATTGTTCGGGCTGACGGAGCACCTTGAGCGGCTGAGCAAGCACGGCGATCCGCTGGA
>JBCCPD010000166.1:0-7731 GCA_039025075.1 Pseudomonadota bacterium
CATCGCCTCCATCGCCTCCATCGCCGAGGTCGCCGTCGCTGCTGCCGCCTCCACCGCCGCTGCCGGAGCCATCGCTGCTGCCGATGCCATCGCTGCTGCCGGTGCCATCGCTGCCTCCGCCGCCGCCATCGTTGCCGCCGGAGCCATCGCTGCCTCCACTGCTGCCGCCTCCGCCTCCGCCGCTGCCGCCGCCGACCTCATCGCCGCCGCCGTCGCCGCCGCCACTGCTATCGCCGCTTCCGCCTCCGCCTCCATCGCCGCCGCCGGAGCCGTCGGCGCCTCCGCTGCTGCCGCCTCCGCCGCCACCGACGTCACCGCCGTCGCCACTGCTATCGCCGCCGCCGGAGCCGTCGCTGCCTCCGCTTCCGTCGCCGCCTCCGCCGCTGCCGCCATCGCCGCCGGCACCATCGCCGTCATCGCCTTCGAACGTGATTTCAAAGCGTTCGTCGAAGATGTTGGAATCGTTGTCGACCACGCGGACCGTGACTTCCGTCGTCGATGCGAATTGCGGATCGCCCGCCACGCCGGCGCGATAGCGCAGCACGTCGCCCTCGATCTCAAAGGCGGTCCCCTCGACGATGCTGAAGACGAAGCCGTCCGTCTGGTCAGCGTCCACCGCCGACAAGGCCCCGATCTCGACGCCCGCCTGACCGATCGGCACCGGCGCCCCGGTGAGCACGATGTCGGTCGGCGTCGCGCCGGCCGTGGTGCCCGAAGGGTCGAAGCCCTGGATCTGCGTGGTGGTGCGGAACGTTTGAGGGTCCGAGTCGACGAAGCTCACGATGAGATCGCCGTCGTCGATATAAGCGCCCGCGGGCTCTCGCTGTCCGCCGGACGGATCGCGGCTCAACGGGAAAGACCCTTCGACATTCCCCGACGCGTCCACCTTAACGCCCAGCGACTTGAACTGGCCCGCGTCCGTATCGAAGTTGGAGATCAGAACGACGAAGCCGCCCTGCCCGTCGGCGGCCAGACCGGAGAGGGAGCCGCCGGCAGCGCCGAACGTCCCCAGCGCCATGGGCGCGCCGGCGACGCCGTCGGCGTCGACCTTGACGAGGGTGTAGTCGCCGGAGGCGGCCTCGACCACCGCGTAGGACCCGTCCGACAAGCGGGCGACGGCGAAGACGCCTCCGCTCTGGTTGTCGTCGAAGATCAGCGTGTCGAAGGTCTCGTTCCCCGCGCCGTCGAAACCGATCAGCCTGACATCGGCGCCGGAGAACCCCTGACTGCGGGACAGCAGGACCACTTCGCCTTCGCGACCCTCCACCAACTGGTTGATCGGCCCGATGGAGGAGATGCGAGAGCTCGTTTCGGCGTTGTTCAGGATCAGGGTCCCGGTGACGTCGATCACCGACAGCGTGTCGCCGTTCACGAAATCCGCGGTGATGACCGCGAGCCGGCCGTCATCGTAGGCCGAAAAGCCGACCACGTTGCCGAATTCCGGCAAGGCGAGCGTGGCCTCGGCCCCGATCTGAGAGCCGGTGGCGTCGTATCGGCGGATGCCCGCGGTGCGGTCGTCGCCGCCGCCGCCGAGCTGCTCTGAGACGTAGAGGACCGCGAAGCCGCCGTCCGGCGTTGCGATGAGATGGCGCAGTTCATCCTGGCCCGCGAGGTCGCCGGGCACGACGACGGCAGGGCCTTCGGCGGCGCGATCGGGCCCGTAGATGCGGAAACTGGCGCTGCGGCCCATGTCCGGGTCGTCCGCCGACGGGGCGAAGCCGCTCATTCCGACGACGAAGCCGCCATCGCCGAGCGCCGCCACCCGCGCCAGGCTGGGCGAACCCGAAGACGCGTCCGTGACCTCGACCTGCTGCCCGTCGAAACTCGGAGCCGTCATCTCACCCCCCCTTTTGATGAACAATCTCTGCAGACGCGGAAGGTGCCGCCAAGCAGCGCGCGACGCAAGGGGCGGCGCGCCCCGCCGCCGCTCCGTCGACGCCTAGCGGGCGGCGCGCGCCCTGGGGGGCTCGTGTTCCGCCCGCGCCTCGGGAAAACGCCGCAGAAAGCGCGCGAAGTCTTCCGGGTCGCCCTCCGCCTCCAGCACGGTGCCGTCCTCGTCCGAGCGGGCGTCGAGCACACGCATGCGCGCGTGCAGCCAGGCCACGCCTCCGCCGGCCGCGTGAGGCACGCGCAGACGACGCACCTCCGCCCGCGCGCCGAGCCGGGCCTCCACCGCGTCCAGAAGATCCCGCACTCCCTCCCCCGTCAAGGCGGAGACCGCGACCGCGTCCTCCGCCCGCGCGGTCTCGTTGAGCAAGGCGAGGCGATCCTCTCCGTCGACGAGGTCGATCTTGTTGCGCGCCTCGATGACGCCCTCGCGGCGCGCTTCGTCGACGCCCAGCTCCCCCAGCACCGAGAGGACGTCCGCCCGCTGCACATCGCTGTCGGGATGGGCGACGTCGCGCACATGGATGATCACGTCGGCGGCCAGCACTTCTTCCAGCGTGGCGCGGAAGGCGGCGACCAGCTGGGTGGGAAGCTCCGAAACGAAGCCGACCGTGTCCGACAGGATCACCTTTCGGCCCGAAGCGAGCCGGATCTCGCGCATGGTCGGATCGAGCGTGGCGAAGAGCATGTCCTCCGCCATCACGCCGGCCTCGGTGAGGCGGTTGAAAAGCGTGGACTTTCCGGCGTTGGTGTAGCCGACCAAGGCGACCACCGGGTAGGGGACCTTGTCGCGGGCGGCGCGGTGGAGGCCGCGGGTCTTAACCACCCGCTCCAGCCGCCGCTCGATCTGCTTGATGCGCTCGGATATGGCGCGGCGGTCCGCCTCGATCTGCGTCTCGCCCGGGCCGCCGACGAAGCCGAGGCCGCCGCGCTGACGCTCCAGGTGCGTCCAGGACCGCACGAGGCGGGTGCGGGCGTATTCGAGCGCTGCCAGCTCCACCTGCAGCACGCCCTCGCGCGTGCCGGCCCGCTCCCCGAAGATCTCCAGGATCAGGCCGGTTCGATCCAGTATCTTGACCTTCCAGGCCTTTTCGAGATTGCGCTGCTGCACCGGCGAGACCGGACCGTCGATGACCACGACCTCGACCTCCGCACCTTTCAGCCGATCGGCCAGCTCCTCCACTTTCCCGGAACCGAACAGGTGACCGGGCGACGGCTTGGGAAGCGTAGCCACCTCGGCGCCGGCGATGTCCAGGTCGATGGCGCCGGCGAGGCCCACGGCCTCCTCCAAAGCCCGCTCGGGCGCGCGGCGGTCGCAAGGGTCGGCGTCGCGCGGACGGGTGCGGATGTCCGGATGCAGAACGAAGGCGCGGGTCATCCGCGGTCCGTTAGCCCTCGGCTTCGGGCTCGTAAAGCGAAATCGGCTGGCTCGGCATCACGGTGGAGATGGCGTGCTTGTAGACCAGCTGGCTTTGCCCGTCGCGGCGCAGCAGCACGCAGAAGTTGTCGAACCAAGTGATCACGCCCTGAAGCTTGACCCCGTTCACCAGGAAGATCGTGACGGGAACCTTGTTCTTGCGGATATGGTTCAGGAACGCGTCCTGAAGGTTTTGCCTGTCGGTGGCCATCGCGGGTCCGCCTTGAGTTTTATAGACAGGCGCCGTGGGCCGGCGCGCTTTGATCCGTACCGTGAAGGATGGAGCGACGGCCGTGACATTTCCACCGCAAAGCGGCGACGCGACCTAATGTTGCAGTTGCGAGAGGGGGCTCAGCGCCGCCAGTTGCCGGGGTCGAGCAGCGCGACCGCGGCCAGAAGCTCGATCCGCCCCAGGATCATCGCGGCGGCGGCGACGGCGCGGGAGAACGGGGGCAGATCGCTCCACGTCGCGTCAGAGGCCTGACCGAGCAGCGGCCCCACGTTGCTGAGCGCGGCGGCTGCAGCCGGGACGGCGTCGTTGAAGGTCAGACCGCCGGCCGACAGCCCTAGAAGGGAGGCCGCGAAGGCCGCCATGTAGAGCATCACGACGACCCAGGCATTGACGATGGCGCGGCGCGCGATCTCCCCCCCTTGGGTACGCGTGGAGTCCACCGACCTTGGGTGCGGCAGACGCGAAAGCTCTGCCGAACCATGGCGATAGAGGGCGTAGATGCGAAAGAGCTTCACCCCGCCCGCGGTCGTGGCGACGCCGCCGCCCAAGGTGGCGAGGCCGATCAGCAGGAGCCCGGGGGACGCGGCGCCGCCCCATTCCCCGGCCCCGCGCCAATCGGCCGAAGCGTAGCCGGCCGTGGTCAGGAACGACACCGAGGTGACCAACGCCCCCCAAGCCGCGGCGGAGACCTCTCCCAGTCCGTCGAAGGCGCCGCCGGCCAGGCCCGTCGCCAGCAGCCAAAGCGTGGCGGCGCCGACGGCGATGGCGGTCAGGCGCAGCTCCGGGTCGCGGCGGGCGGAGGCGAGACGCGCCGCGGCCCCTCCCGCCCGCAGCCCCAGCGCCGCGCCGGAGGGGAGGCGCGTGGCGACGAAAAGCAAGGTCAGGACCGCCGCCGCCTCGGCTACGCGGCTGTTCTGAGCGGCGAGCCCCTCCGCCAGAGGGCTGATGCCGGACGTGGACGCGAGGCCCATGGCATGACAGAAAGCAACGAAGCTCGATTGCACGCCGGGAGAGGCGAGGGCGAAGGTTGCGACCGCCGTCAGCCCGACATAGACCGGCAGGATCCGCCCGATCGCCCGGCCGGTGCGCAGGCCGCCGGGGCCCAGCGCCAGCACCCGTCCCGCCTGCTCAGACGTGACGCGCACGGGCACGGCGCCGGGCAGGTCCAGCAGCTCTCGCGGGGCCAGGATGGCCGCCGCCGCGACCAGGGTCGCGAGCCCTCCGAGCCAGCCCATCAGGGCGCGCCAAAGATGCAGCGCGCGGGGCGCCTCGGAGGGCTGGTCGATCAGCGTGGCCCCGGTCGTGGTGACGGAGGCGATGGCCTCGAACAGAGCGCCGGACCAGCCGAGCGACGGAAGAACCAGCAAGATCGGGACCGCGCAGAAGGCCGGCGCGGCGGCGAAGACGCCGACGAGGGTCAGCAGCTCCTCCCGCCCCGAGGCCTCGTTCAGATCGGGCCGTCGCGCCGCCTGCCCCAGGATCGCGGCGCAGAAGCCGACGAAGAGGGCGCTGAAGAGGAAGAGGCGTGCGCTGCGCCAGTCCCGCTCCAGCCCGGCGAAGAGGGCGGGGCCGAGCATGGCCGCGGCGAAGGCGAACAGCACGAGGGCGAAGATGGGGATGCCCGAGACCCGCATGCGCCGCCCTGCCCCGCGCCGCTGTTCAGAAGAAGTCGACCGAGACGCGGAAGAGCTGCTCCACCTCGCGCACCACGTCGCGGCGGGCGAAGACGACGACGCGGTCGCCTTCCTCGATCACCAGGTCGCCCTTGGGCATCTTCAGCCCGTCGGTGCCGAGCACGGCGCCGACCAGAGCGTTCTCAGGAAAACCCGACGATCTCAAGGGCTTGCCGGCGATGGGCGAGGTGGCGAGAGCCTGCGCTTCGATCACTTCCGCCTCCTGATCGCCGACGGCGTAGACGGCGCGGATGCGGCCTCGACGCACGTGGCGGAGGATCGAGGAGACGGTGGTGGTGCGCGGCACCAGAAGGGCGTCGACGCCGAGCTCGCCCGAGATCTCGCGCCAGGCCGCGTCGTTGGCGAGGGCTATGGCGACGCGGCAGCCGGCGCGCTTGCCTCGGGCGGCGGCGAGCAGGTTCGTGCGGTCGTCGTCGGCGAGGGAGAGGATGGCGTCGGCGTCGCGGATGCCGGCCTCGTCGAGCAGGGTCGGATCGAGGCCGTCGCCGAGCAGGACGATGGTGCGGTCGAGCTCGTCGGCGGCCTTCTGGGCGGTGGCCGGGCCCTTCTCTATCATCTTGACGCGTGGGCGATCGGGGTCTGATTCCAACAGCTTGGCGACCGAAAGTCCGACGTTGCCGGCGCCGACGACGACGGCGCGGGTCACTTTGGCGGGCTCTCGGCCGAAGAGGCTGAGGGTGCGGGTCACGTCCTCGGCGGCGGCGACGAAGTAGACGTCGTCGCCGGCGTAGAGTTGGTCGTTCGGGGTCGCGGTCTGCATGCGGCCGTCGCGGCGGAAGGCGACGACGATGGCCTTGAGGGTCGAGAAGAGCTCGGAGAGCTGGCGCAGAGGGGTGTTCAGGACCGGGCATTCGGCGTCGAGGCGGATGCCGACGAGGCGCACGCGGCCGTCCAAAAACTCCTCCAGATCAAAGGCTTCGGGGTTGCGCAGACGGCGCAGGGCGACGCGGGCGACCTCGAGTTCGGGGGAGATTACGACGTCGATGGGCATGTGTTCGCGGCGGAAGAGATCGGACCAGCGCGGCTCCAGGTAGGATTGGGCGCGGATGCGGGCGATCTTCTGGGGGACCGAGAAGACGGAGTGGGCGACTTGGCAGGCGACCATGTTCACCTCGTCCGCGAAAGTGGCGGCGATGAGCATGTCGGCGTCTTCCGCCCCGGCGCGCTGCAGCACGTCGGGATGGGAGGCGAAGCCGGAAACCCCTGCGACGTCAAAGGCTTCGGTGACCCGACGCACCAAGCCGGGGTCCTGGTCGACGATGGTGATGTCGTTGTCCTCGCCGGCGAGCTGGCGGGCGATCTGGCTGCCGACCTGGCCGGCGCCGCAGATGATGATCCTCATGCGCCCCTGTCCGCGAGGTCTCTGGTCGCGCGACCGTGGCGGGGCGGAGGGGCGGCGTCAACCGGGCCGGGGGCCGTCCCGGACGCGTCTGGCAAGCGTCGGGCATTGGTCGGGCGGATGTCGGGCCGGGGTCGGGCTTGCGTCGGGCCGGCGTCGGGACGCGGGTCGTGCAGGCGTCGGGCGCTTGTCGGGCAAGTGTCGGGCTTCCGTCGGGCAAGTGTCGGGCGCCCCTGCCCCGGGGCCTCAGAACCGGCGGTCGAGGAAGTCCTGGGCGGCGTCGACGGAGGTCTCGGGGTCCTCCGCATGGGGGATGTGGCCGAGACCGTCGAGCACCACGACCTCGGACCCGGCGACGGCGTCGCCCCAGCGGCGGGCGGCGGCGGGCGGGATCAGGCGGTCCTCGGCGCCCCAGAGGATCAGGGTCGGGACGGAGATCTCGGCGATGCGGTCCACGTCGGGGCCGGCGGGGGACATGCGGAAGCGGCCGATGAGGGCGTCTCGGTTCCCCTCCCGCAGGGTGATCTCGTAGAAGCGGTCGACCTCGGCCTCGGTGAGGCGGGAGGGGTCGCCGTAGACGCTTTCGAGGCTCATGCGGATGAGGAAGCGCGGGAGCGTGTTGCGCAGGGCCTCGCGCACGCCCGGCAGGCCGGCGAGGGCGAAGCCGGCGGGGACCTCCACCGGCTCCGACACCAGGCCGGACGTGTTGACCAGGATCAGGCCGGCGACGCGGTCCGGTGCGTGGATGGCGGTGGTCCAGGCGACGCGGCCGCCGAAGGAGTTGCCGACGAGGATGGCGCGGGGGACGTCGAGGCGGTCGAGGAGGGTCAGAAGGACCTCCCGAAAGCGCTCCATGGTCAGGTCGCGGTCCGGGGGCGGGCCGGTGAGGCCGAAGCCCGGCAGATCGAGGCGGATGACGCGGCGGTCGGCGGAGAGCGCCTCGGTCCAGCCGTCCCAGGCGTGGAGGCTGTCGGAGGTGCCGTGGAGGAGGACGAGGGGGAGTCCGTCGTCGCCGCCCGGGGCCTCTGGGCCCTCGTCTCGGTAGTGGATCGGCATGCCGGCGATCTCGGTGAACTCGGAGGGGGGCGGCGCCCAGCGGTCGGTCAGGTCCTCGAGCGGGCGGTCGGGGGCCCAGTGCCAGGCGATGAAGACCCTGGCGGCG
>JBCCPD010000167.1:0-7730 GCA_039025075.1 Pseudomonadota bacterium
CGGCGAGGCTCTCGAGGTTGATGGCCACTTCCTCCGGCTCGACCTCCGGATACCCCTCCGCCGCCATGTCCCGGCAGAGCCCCGTGACGATCTCCGCCCGCTCGTTGTCGAACCCAGCGATCCGCGCGCGATAGACGTCGCGATAGGGCGCCTCGCCGAAGAAGGCGAACCAGACGGCGTTGCGTGTGGGATTGCAGGCGTCGGGGTGAAAATGCGCGTCCATCACGGCGGCGAGCTTGGCAGCGGGCGCCAGTTCGCTCTCCGCCAAACTCTCCACCCAGCGCGCGCGATGCTCCTCGGCCAGATAGACGAGCGTCTCCTGGAGCAAGTTCTCCTTGCTCTGGAAATGGAAGCTGACGAGGCCCATGGAGAGCTGAGCGCGCTTCGTCACCTCCGCCATGGTCGTGCCAGAAATGCCCTTCTCGGCGATGCAGTCGATCGTCGCTTCGATCAACTGGCGTCGCCGGACTTCGCGCGAAGCGGTGCGCGGGCGTTTCTGAGCGGCTGTGCTCGCCATCATGGGTCCTCGGTGTTCGCCTAAAGCTCGCGCATCAGTCCGCGTCCAACAGGACCATCGCCTCGTCCGACCAGGTGAGCCAAACGGGCCGGCCGCGATCGCCTTCGCTCAGCCAGTTGCTGACGTAGTTCTGGGCCGAGACGGCGACGGGGCGCTCGACACCGGGCAGGCGCACGAAGAAATGGCTGCGCTCGCCAAGATAGGCGATGTTGTCGAGCGTGCCTTCCACATGATGCGCACCCTGCTGCGGCGCTTCGGAGGAGAGCATCAGCTTCTCCGGCCGAATGGCGACGCAGACGCGTCCCCCTGGCGAAAGGTCCGGGCGCGTGACGGGCACGGATAGATCACCCAGACCATCCAGCGCCAGATCCGCGCGGCAGTTCACCCGCGGGCCCACGCGGCCCTCGAAGAAGTTCATCGTCCCAATGAAGGAGGCAACCTCGCGGGTGGTTGGCCGCTCATAGAGCCCGGTCGGCGTATCGATCTGCAGCGTCTTGCCGCCCGACATCACGGCGATCCGGTCCGAAAGCGTCAGCGCCTCCTCCTGGTCATGGGTGACGAAGACGAAGGTGATGCCAGTCTCCTGCTGGATGCGCTTGAGCTCCACCCGCATCGCTTGGCGCAGCTTCAGATCGAGCGCCGAAAGCGGCTCGTCCAGCAGCAGCACGCGCGGCGAGGGCGCCAGCGCGCGGGCCAGGGCGACGCGCTGCTGCTGACCGCCGGAGAGCTGAGAGGGCTTGCGGGCGGCGAACTGGTCGAGCCGCACCAGCTCCAGCACGCCCTTGACCCGCGCCTCCACCTCCGCCTTGGGCTTGCGCAGGCGCAGCAGGCCGAAGGCCACGTTCTCTGCCACCGTCATATGGGGGAAAAGAGCGTAGTTCTGGAACACGGTGTTGATGGGGCGCCGGTCCGGCGGGAGCCCCTCGATCTCCTCTCCGAACAGCCGCAGCGTTCCGGACGTGATCGTCTCGAAGCCGGCGATGCAGCGGAGCAGCGTGGTCTTGCCGCAGCCGGACGGCCCCAGAAGCGTGAAGAACTCGTTGTCGGCGATGTGGAGAGACACTTGATCCAGCGCTCTCGGGCCGCTCGCGGAGGCGCCGTAGACCTTGACGATGTCGCGCGCGTCGACCGCCAGCGTTCCGAATTGCGCTCCGTCCATGGGGCTCTCCTGATCGGACGTTTGCATTAAGCGCCGGCGGCGCGGCGCTTTGCAAGGGCGCGCCCAAGACGTGGGCGCAAAAGGCTGGAATGCCTCTCGCCGAGGCGCCGCATTGCCGTCAAAGCCACGAAAATGAGCGCGAATCGCACGCCCCTGCCGCGGTCGCTCTGCGCGTCACATCGGCCGTTGGGGCTGCGAAGGCCGGGTCGGCGCCGCTTTCTAAGGCGGCCAGCGCGCAATTCTGCGCGTTCGCGCGCCATTCGCGGCCCTCGAGGCCCATGGCGCTCGACGCAGCCGAAATCGTCTCGTTAACTCTGACGCAACGCCGCCCACTCCCGTCCCCGAGCCGCGCGCGAGGGCGGGGCCGCAGACGAGGATGTTTCATGAACAAGCCCGAGACCCTGACCGCCGAGGCCGCCGTCGGCCCCCTTCACCCGCTGGAGCCGCTGACGCGCGAGGAAATCGCCGCCGCCTCCGCCATCGTCCGCAAGGCCGCCGGCGACGCCCAGGGCCTGCGCTTCGAAATGATCGAGCTCAAGGAGCCGCCCAAGGCCGCCGTGCGCGCCTTCAAGCCCGGCGCCGCCTTCCCTCGCGAGGCGCGGGTCAACGTCTACCGCATGGGGAGCATCGGCGTCTGGCGCTACGTCGTGTCGATCAGCGAAGGGCGGGTGGTGTCGCAGACCCACGAGCCTGAGGCGCGCCCGATGATCCAGCTCGAAGAGTTCATGGCCATCGAGGAGACGGTGAAGGCCGACCCCCGCTTCCAGGAAGCCTGCGCCAAGCGCGGCATCGAGGACGTGTCCCTGGTCTGCGTCGACCCTTGGTCGGCCGGCAATTTCGACGTGGCCGGTGAGGAAGGGCGGCACCTGTCGCACACCTTCGCCTGGGTGAAGTCGAGCGCCAACGACAACCTCTACGCCCACCCCATCGAAGGCCTGAACGCCGTCGTCGACATCAAGACGGGCGAGGTCGTCCGCGTCGACGACTACGGCGCCCTCCCCGTGCCGAAGACCGACGTGAACTACGACTCCGAGTTCCAGACCGAGACCCGCGACGACCTCAAGCCCATCGACGTCGTCCAGCCCGAGGGCGTGTCGTTCGAGATGGAAGGCCGGCGCATCCGCTGGCACGACTGGTCCATCCTGATCGGCTTCAACGCCCGCGAGGGCCTGACCTTGCACGACATCCGCTACGCCGACCGTCCGGTGCTCTACCGCGCCTCCATCGCCGAGATGGTCGTGCCCTACGGCTCCCCCAAGCCGCAGCACGCGCGCAAGAACGTCTTCGACATCGGCGAGTACGGGCTGGGGCGGCTGGCCAACAGCCTGACGCTCGGCTGCGACTGCCTCGGCGCGATCCACTACCTCGACGCCTGGGTGTCGGACATCGAAGGCAACCCTTCGAAGATCGACAACGCCATCTGCATCCATGAGGAGGATTGGGGCATCCTCTGGAAGCACTGGGATTTCCGCACCGACCGGACCGAGGTGCGCCGGGCGCGGCGTCTGGTGATCTCCTCGATCTCCACCGTCGGCAACTACGAGTACGGCAGCTACTGGTACATCTATCTCGACGGGACCATCGAGTTCGAGATGAAGGCCACCGGCATCATCAACACCGTCGGCTGCGTCGCCGGAGAGGGGTCCAAATACGGCACCGAGGTTTCTCCGGGCGTCGTCGGCCAGATTCACCAGCACATCTTCTGCGCGCGGCTCGACCTGGCCGTGGACGGCGACCTCAACGGCGTCGTCGAATGCGACACGGTGGCCGAGGCGCCCGGGCCGACCAACCCCTACGGCAACGCCTTCTACCTGCGCGAGACGCCCCTGAAGACCGAGGGCGGCCGCCCCCGCGCGCCGGAGCATGAGCGGTTCTGGAAGTTCGCCAGCGCCGAGAAGACCAACGCCATGGGCAAGCCCACCGCCTACAAGCTGGAGCCGGTGCACAGCATCGCCCCCTTCAACCATCCCGACGGGCCGTCCGGGCGGCGCATGCCCTTCATCTACAACCACATGTGGGTCACTCCCTACGATGCGGAGGAGCGCTATCCCGCCGGCGAGTTCATGAACCACTCGGACGGGACCGACGGCTTGCCGGCCTGGACGGCGAAGGGCCGCTCGGTCGAAGGGGAGGACATCGTCGCCTGGCACGTCTTCGGCCTGCACCACATGCCGCGGCTCGAGGATTTTCCGGTGCAGCCGGTGGTGACCTCGGGCTTCAAGCTGATGCCCAGCGGGTTCTTCGACCGCAACCCGAACCTCGACCTCGCCCCCTCGGCGAACAAAGCGAGCTGCAACGCCATGGCGGCGGAGTAGTCCGCGGCGCCTAGGCCCTGCCGGCGGCTCCTGGTTTGGCGCCGCCGGCCGTCAGGCCAGGAGTCGCCTAGGGCGGCGCAGGCGCCGTCAGCGTCGTGGCGGCGGCGGTGATCAGCAGAACGACCCCGATCAGCGCCGCCTCGACGCCGATCGAGCGGCGCAGCCGAGCGGCCGCCCCCGGCGCCTCGGCGGCGAGGGCCGGGGTCAGCCTCAGCCGGTTCAACGCCGCCAGCCCCAAGACGCCGGCGAAGACCGCAAGCTTGATCGCGAAGAACGCGCCGTAGTCCGAGCCCAAGGCCGCGGCGCTCGCGCCCGCGAGCCGCACGAACAGCCCCGCGCCGGCCAGGACCAGCGCGCCCACGGCCCACAGCGCCTTGGCCCCGAACTCCCGCGCCAGCGCGGCCGCCAGGGCCGGCGGTCCGCGCCGCGCCGCGTCCGCCAGGGGCGCCAAGGCTCCCAGCCAGAACGCCAGCGCCAGCATGTGCGCCGTGATCAGCGCGCCGAGCAGCAGGCGCGGCTCCCCCACCGAATGGCCCCTCAGGGCGAAGGAGGCGCAGACCACCGCCGCGCCCGCCGCCGCGAGGCCCGCCGCCGCCCCGCCGCGCCTCGGCAGCGCCAAGATCAAGGCCAGACCCAGCGCGCGCCAGGCCATCGCCGCGCCGAGCGGCCCGTCGGCGACCAGGCCCAGGATCGTCGGGTCGACCGTGCCCTCCGGCGCGCCGGCCAGAAACGCCGCCTGCACCGGCAGCCCCAGCGCGCCCAAGGCGGCGGCCGCGATCGCCGACGCCGCGCCGATCCGCCCCAGCCGCCGCCGGCCCGCCGCATCCAACGCGCCCAAGCACGCGTTCGCCAAAGCCGACCCCGCCGCGATCAGCGCCGCCGCATAGGCCGCCGCCTTCACCAGGATCGAGGCCCAGGCGAGCCCGTCCGCCTGGGCCAGCGCCCCGAGCATGCTCAGTCGCGGATCTCGAAGCCGAAGGCGCCCTGCATCACATGCCCGTCCTCGGCCAGCCCGCGCCATTCCAGCCGCCAAATGCCGGGCGCGAGCTCGACCGGCGTTGCGCGAAACCGCGTCGTCGGCCGCATGCCGTCGCTACGCTCCAGACGCGCCTCGACGCCGTCGGCCCCGGTCAAGCGCGCCATCGTGATGCGGATCGGCGTGTCGAAATCCATCCCGATCTCCGCCGGCGTCCGGGACAGCACGGCCCCGTCGGGCGGCGTCGAGCCGGTCTTGACCGCATGGGCGGCCCCCTGCGCCGCGGCGAAAAAGGCCGCGAGCAGAACGCTCGCCGCGAGGGCGCGAAGGCGGGTCATGGCGACCTCCTGATCATCCCGGGCGCTCGTCGTAGCGCGATCCGCCCGGCGCTGTTGAGTCCGCGCCCCAAGGGCGCGACGCCGCCCACGGCGCCCCGCGCCCCCCGTCGCGATCGCTGGCCCGGCGCGACATGCGCGGCCCCCCGCTCGACCGCGCCGCCGCGGCCCGGTCTCAGCCGAGCAGCGCCGGCAGGGTCAGCACCAGCTGAGGGAAGGCGCACAGGATCGCCACCAGCACCAGATCGATGGCGATGAACCAGATCACGCCCCTGAAGATGGCCGAGGTGGTCACCAGGTCCCCGACGACGCTTTTGATCACGAAGACGTTCATGCCGATGGGCGGCGTGATCATCCCGATCTCCAGCAGCTTGGTGAGCACCACGCCGAACCACAGCAAGCTCCAGCCTGACTGATCCACCACCGGCAGGATGATCGGCAGGGTCAGCAGCATGGCGCCGATGGGCTCCAGGAACATGCCCACCAGCAGATAGACCAGCACGATCCCGACCATCAGCAGAAACGGATTGGTGGCGATCGACAGGATGCCCGTGGAGAGGAAATCGCCCGCCCCCGACAGCGCCAGGAATCGCGTCAGCAGGCTCGCGCCCACGGCGATGATCAGCAGCGCCGCGGTGGTCATCAGCGTCTCCTGCGCCGCGGTCACGAAGCGCCGAAACGTCATCTCTCCTTTCAGCAGCGCCACCAGGCAGGCCAGCGTCGCGCCCACGGCCCCGGCCTCGGTCGGCGTGAACACGCCGCCGAACAGACCGCCGAAGATGCCGATCATGATCAGCAGGATCGGCCAGGTCTCCTGCAGCGCCAGAAGCTTCTCCGCCAGGCCCACGCTCGGATCTCGGTCCGGCGCCAGCGACGGCGTGATCTTGACGCGGATCAGCACGACGAGGGTGTAGCCCACCGCCGTCAGAAGCCCCGCCACGACGCCGCCGAGAAAGAGGCTCGTGATCGAGATCTGGGCGATCACGCCGTAGAGGATCAGGATGATCGAGGGCGGGATCATCGCCCCGATAGTCCCCGCCACCGCGACCGTGCCCGTCGCCAGCTCCGGATGGTAGCGGTGCTTGAGCATCTCCGGGATCGCGATGCGCCCCATGGCGGCGGAGCAGGCGATGGACGATCCCGACACCGCCGCGAACCCGGCCGAGCCGAAGATCGACGCGATCGCCAGCCCCCCCGGCACCGCCGTCAGCCAGATCCGCGCGGCGTTGAACATGCCCTTGGTCAGCTGCGTGTGGTAGCTGATGAACCCCAGGAACAGGAACATCGGGATCGAGCTGAGGATCCAGCTCGAGGTGAACTTGTAGGGAATGATGCTGATCGCCCCCCAGGCCACCCGCGGCCCCATCAGAACCCACAGCCCCGCGAAGGACACGCCGATCAGCGCGATGCCGATGGGCACCCGAAGGGCGATCAGCCCGATCAGGACGGCCAGGCCCCAAAGGCCGATCTCGACTTCACTCATTGACGAACTGCGCGTCCGCGCTCGTCTCGTCGAGACCGCTCGCGGTCCCGAAGATCGCCGCCAACACCCGGTAGAGCGCCACCGCCGCCATCAGCGCCGCCCCGACGGGGACCGCCCAATAGCTCTGCCAGATCTCGATCATCTGGGAGCCTTGCTCCATCGTCGCGCCGGTGTCGGTCTTCTTCGTCGCCTCGTCGAAGCCGCCGATCATCATCACCCCGATCACCGGAATGGTCAGCAGCGAGCCGAAGAGCGAGACGCCGGGCTGCGCGCGCGTGGGCAGCAGGTCGGTGAAGAACTCCACGGAGATATGCGCCTTCTTCTCCTCGGCGATGCCGATGGAGAGGAACACCAGCAGGATCATGTAATAGTTCGCCACCACCACGATCGTGCCCGGCAGCGGCGCGTTGAACAGATAGCGTCCGACGACGTCCGCCGTGACATGCAGCACCATCAGCACGACGCACAGCGCGCCGATCATGGAAGAGGATTTCGTCAGGAACGAAATCATGCGTCCGATCAAAAGCATGGGGTCCCCCCGCGCGACGGAAAACCAGCAGGCGCCGGCATCGCCGGCGCCTGCGCGCGTTATCCAGAGCCGCCGTCGATCAGAGGCCGTAGGCCGCCTTGTCGAGCTTGGAGTAGACTTCGTCGTAATAGATCCGAGCCAGTGCCTCGGGGCCCTCGACGTCCTTCGTCAGCGCCGTCCACTTCTCCAGCAGACCGGTTAGGGCCGCAGCCGCCTCGCCGCCGTCGCTGATGCCGAAGCGCTCCTCATAGATGGCCGCGACCGCCTTTTGGTCGTCGGCGATGAAGGCGCGGTTGGCCTCGATGATCGCGTCGGGCGCCTGGGTGTACTCGATGCCCAGGCCCGGGGCCCGCTCCTTCCCGGCGCGGCCTTCCTCGATGTAGACCCAGGTCATGTCCGCCGACAGCTTGGCCGCC
>JBCCPD010000168.1:0-7719 GCA_039025075.1 Pseudomonadota bacterium
CGGCGGCGCGGCGCCCCTGCATGCGGCGCGCATGGCGGAAAAGCTGCAGCTGAGCCGGGTGATCGTGCCGGCGGATGCCGGCGTCGGTTCCGCCGTCGGGTTCCTGCGGGCGCCCGTGGCTTACGAGCTGGTGCGCAGCCTTTACCTACGGCTCGACGCCTTCGACGACGCCCGCGCCGACGCCCTGCTGGCGGAGATGAGCGCCGAGGCCCATGCGCTGGCCGAGGGCGTGGACGGGCTGGAGGAAACCCGTGTCGTCTTCATGCGCTATTGCGGCCAAGGCCATGAGATCGCGGTGGAGCTGCCGCCGGGACCCCTGGGCGCCGAGGCGCCGGCCCGCCTGCGCGAAGCCTTCGAGAAGGACTACGCCGCGCAGTTCGCCCGCATCATTCCCGGCGCGGCGATCGAGGCGCTGAACTGGTCCGTCACCGTCGGCGCGCCGGCGCCGCAGGCGGAACCGCTGGGCGAAACCGGCTCCTCGCCGTCTCCCGCGCCAATCGGCAAACGGCAGGTGCGCGACGCGGCGGAGCGAGAGGCGCGCGAGGTTCCGATCTACGCGCGCGCGGACATGGGGCCGGGCGCAACGCTCGACGGCCCCGCCCTCATCGTGGAGGCGGCGACCACCACCTACGTCACGGCGCGCTTCGCCGCCCGGCTCGACGCCGGGGGCGCGCTGGTTCTGGACCGCAAGTCATGACCAACGCGCTTTCCCCCATCGACGCCCAGGTGATGTGGTCCCGGCTGATCTCGGTCGTGGACGAGCAGGCGCAGACGCTGATCCGCACCGCCTTCAGCCCCATCGTGCGCGAATGCGGCGACATCTCGGCCGGCGTCTTCGACATTGAAGGGCGGATGCTGGCGCAGGCGGTCACCGGCACGCCCGGCCACGTCAACTCCATGGCAGAGAGCGTGAAGCACTTTCTGGATCGCTTTCCGGCCGAGACGATGCAGCCCGGCGACATCTACATCACCAACGATCCCTGGATGGGCACCGGGCACCTGAACGATTTCGTGCTGACCACGCCGGCCTTCCATCGCGGGCGTCTGGTGGCGCTCTTCTCCTGCACCTCGCACCTGATGGATATCGGTGGCATCGGCTTCGGCCCGGATGCGTCGGACCTGTTCATGGAAGGGCTTTCGATCCCGTTCCTCAAACTCGCCGAAGGCGGGGTGATGAACGACACGTTGCTGGCCATGATCCGCGCCAACACGCGCCTGCCGGTGGACACCGAAGGGGACGTCTATTCGCTCGCCGCCTGCAACGACATCGGCGTCGCGCGGCTGGCGGAGATGATGGAGGAGTTCGACCTCTCCGACCTCGACGCGCTGTCCGAGCACATCCTGGAGCGTTCCCGCGCCGCGGTGGTGGCGGAGATCGCCGCGCTGCCCAAAGGGACCTGGCGCAACGAGATGGTGGTGGACGGCTACGACGCGCCGGTGACGCTGAAGGTCGAGGTGACGGTGTCGGACGAGGGCATCCATGTCGACTACGCCGGCACCTCGCCGCAGGTGAACCGCGGCATCAACGTGCCGATGTCCTACTGCACCGCCTACACGGTCTTCGGCCTGTCCTGCATCGTGGGCGGCTCGATCCCCAACAATGCCGGCTCGCTCGCGCCTCTGACGGTCAGCGCGCCCGAGGGCAGCATCGTCAACGCGCTCAAGCCCGCGCCGGTCTCCAGCCGGCACATCATCGGGCAGATGATGCCCGACGTGGTCTTCGGCGCCCTGCGCCACGCGATCCCCGACCGGGTGCCCACCGAGGGCACCTCGTGCCTGTGGAACCTCAACGTCCGCGGCGTGGCCGAGAAGGGCGAGACCGGGAACTACGGTTTTACGATGGCCGTGACCGCCAATGGCGGCACCGGCGCCAGGCCGGCGAAGGACGGCATGTCCGCCACCGCCTATCCCTCCGGCGTCAAGGGCACGCCGGTGGAGATCGCCGAGGCGGTCACGCCGCTCGTGTTCTGGCGCAAGGAGCTGCGCGCGGACAGCGGCGGCCCGGGCCGCACCCGCGGCGGCCTTGGCCAGCGCATCGAGATCGAGAGCCGCATCGGCGAACCCTTCGACCTGCTGGCCGCCTACGACCGCATCGACCACCCGGCGCGCGGCCGCGACGGCGGCGGCGACGGAGCGCCCGGCCGCGTCTCGCTCGCCTCCGGCGCGATCCTCAAGGGCAAGGGCTTTCAGATGATCCCGCCGGGCGAGCGCCTGGTGGTGGAGACGCCGGGCGGCGGCGGCATCGGCGATCCGGCCGAGCGCGGCGCCGACCGCCTCGAAGCCGACCGTCAGGCCGAGCTCGTCACCGAAGTGGGCGCCGCCGCCTACGCCGCCGGCAAGGGCTGAGCCCGCACCCGCATCCAACGCACCGAACCGCCCGCCGGGCGACCACAACCAGGGAGACCGCAGACGATGATGACCCGCCGCTCCACCCTGAAGGCCGCCGGCGCCGCCGCCGTCCTTCTCGCCACCTCCGCCGCCGCGACAGCGGCCGAGTGGGACCTGTCGACGGTCTGGCCCGACGCCAACTTCCACACGATGAACGCCGTGCGCTTCGCCGAGGAAGTCGCTTCGGCCACCGGCGGCGAGGTGACGATCAACGTCCGCTCCGGCGGTCAGCTGGGCTTCAAGGGGCCGGAGCATCTGCGCGCCGTGCGCGACGGTCTGATCCCCATGGCCGACGTGCTGAACGTTCAGCAGATCGGCGACGAGCCGGTGCTGGGGACCGAAGGCGTGCCCTTCCTCGTCTCCTCCGCCGACGATCTGAAAGTGCTGCACAAGCATATCCGCCCGGTGTTCGAAGAGGTCGCCGCGCGCAACAACCAAAAGATCCTCTACATGGTTCCCTGGCCCACCCAGTACGTGCACATGAAGACGGCGGCCGACACGCTGGCCGGCCTCGACGGCATCAAGGTGCGCGGCGCCGACAAGAACGCCGCCGACATGCTGTCGCTGATGGGCATGTCGGGCATCCTGATCCCCTGGGGCGAGGTGGTGCCCGCGCTCGCCTCCGGCGCCATCGACGGCGTGGCGACTTCGGCCGTCTCCGGCGTCGACGGCAAGTTCTGGGAGTTCCTGAGCCACGTCTACCCGACCAACCACAGCTGGTCGTCGCAAATGGTGACGGTGAACCTCGACGCCTGGAACTCCATCTCGGCCGAGGCGCAGGCGGCCATCGAAGAGGTCGCCGCCAAGCTGGAGCCTGAGTTCTGGGACGTCTCCATCGCCGCGGACGCCTCGAGCCTCGAAAAGCTCAAAGCCAACGGCATGACGGTGGTCGAGATCCCGGGCCCGATGCTGGTCGACATGCAAGCCGCCACGACCCCGATGCTCGAGGACTACCTCGCCCGCGTGCCCGAGGCCGAAGGCCCCGTGCGCGCCTACCTGGCCGAACTTGGCCGCTGAGGCCGAGCGCGACGCCGCGCCGGGGGGGCCGCTGCTGCGGATCCTCGGCGCGGTCGACGCCGTCGGCGTCGCGGCCGGCTGGGCCGCGGCGGCGTGTTTGGCGTGCCTGACCCTTCTGATGGTCGGCGAAATAGGGACGCGCGCGCTCTCTCGCGTCGTCCCGGCCGTGCCGGCGACCATTCCCATCGCCTGGGAGTACTCGTCCTACCTGATGGGGGCCGCCTTCATGTTCGGCGCGGCCACGACGCTGCGCACCGGCGGGCACATCCGGGTCGGAATTCTGCCGCAGGCGCTGCCGCCTCAGGCGCTGAGGATGCTGGAGATCCTCGCCACCGCCATCGGCGTTTACGCCTGCGGCTTCCTGGCGTTTTCGCTCGGCGAGTTCGCCTTCGACGCCTGGGCCCGAGGTCAGACCTCCATCGCGTCAGCGTCACCGATGTGGCCGCCGAAGGCCGCCATCGCCCTCGGCGCAGTCGTTCTGGCGTTGCAGATGGCGGCCCGCCTGGCGCGCGTGCTCGCCGGCCTGCCGCCGGACGCGCCCAAGGACGTCGTGTCCTCGCAGTCCGAATGACGGCCCGCGCCGTCTCTTCCCGCAGGAGCCCGCCATGGGATCGGTGATCGGCACGATGTTCGCGGCGCTCTTCGCGCTGCTGGCGGGCGGGGTGTGGATCGGCATCGCCCTGGGCGTCACCGGCATGGTCCTGCTCGGCATCTTCCGCACCATGCCGCTGGACAAGCTGCTGCCCCAATACGCCTGGAACGTGCTGACCACGTCAGAGCTGGTGGCGCTGCCCCTCTTCATCATCATGGGGGAGATCCTGTTCCGCACGCGCCTGTCGCGCTCGCTCTTCGACGGGCTGGCGCCGACCATGGGGCTGCTGCCGGGGCGGCTGCTGCACGTGAACGTCGTCGGCTGTTCGATCTTCGCGGCGATCTCCGGCTCCTCCGCCGCCACCGC
Source organism: Pseudomonadota bacterium (assembly GCA_039025075.1). Taxonomy (GTDB): domain Bacteria; phylum Pseudomonadota; class Alphaproteobacteria; order Rhodobacterales; family Rhodobacteraceae; genus Albimonas. The sequence goes on from JBCCPD010000168.1 coordinate 4,364, forward strand.
CCAGGTCGTCGGCCGCATCTCGCTGAACGAGCTGGAGCGGCGCGGCTACGGTCGGGACGTGGCCCTGGGCAGCCTCGCCGGCGCGGGCACGCTGGGCTTTCTGATCCCGCCCTCCAACATCATGATCATCTACGGCGTGCTGGCGGAGGTCTCGATCCTTCAGCTCTTCGCCGCCGGCCTGATCCCCGGCGCGCTGCTGGCGCTGTGCTTCATGTCCTGGATCGCGATCCACACCACGATCCGCCGCGACCTGGTGCCGGAAAGCGAGCGCGCGCTCGCCCAGCTTTCCATGCGCGAACGGCTCTATGCGCTGCGCGAGCTCGCGCCGGTGGTGCTGCTGATCGGCTGCGTCCTCGGCTCGATGTACGGCGGCGTCGCCACGCCGTCGGAGGCCGCCGCCATCGGCGTCGTGGGCGCGCTGGCCATAGGCGCGGCGCAGCGGTCGCTCGACCTGGAGACGATGCGCTCCATCGCGCTGGGGGCCGTCGGCACCTGCTCGATGATCGCGCTGATCGTGCTCGGCGCCTCGATCCTCTCCAACGCCTCCGCCTTCATGGGCATTCCGGCGGCCATCGCGGAGTTCGTCGGCTCCATGGAGCTGTCGCGCTACGCCCTGATCGCGATCCTCATCCTCTTCTACCTGGTGCTGGGCTGCTTCCTCGACGGCTTCTCGATGATCGTGATGTCGCTGCCCATCGTGCTGCCGCTGATCGGCGCGGCGGGCTTCGACAAGGTCTGGTTCGGCGTGTTTCTCGTGATCGTCGTGGAGATGAGCCAGATCACGCCGCCGGTCGGCTTCAACCTCTTCGTCATCCAGGGCCTGACAGGCGAAAGCCTCGGCCGCATCGCCCGCGTGACGTTCCCGTACCTCGTCATCATGGCCGGCTTCGCGATGCTGATGGCCTTCGCCCCCGGCGTCGCGCTATGGCTGCCGAGCCTGCTCTGACGCCGCCCCGAGGACCTCAGCCGATGATCGAAGACCGCCCCGGCCTGATGGAGGCCGTCCGCGCCCGCTTCGCCCATGTGGACGCCTGCCCGTATGAGGGGCCGCGCGTCTTCTTCGAGACCGCCGGCGGCGCGCTCACGCTCAATTCGGTGGTGGAGACCTCGGCCAAGCTCGCTGCGATTCCCGACAATCAAGGTCGGGACAACGCCGCCTCCAAGGCCATGTCGGCGCTGATCGATCAGGGCAAGGCCGACATCCGCCTGTTCCTGAACGCCGCTTCCGGCCAGGTCTTCGTCGGCGAAAGCGGGACGGAGGTGCTGTTTCGCCTCCTGCGCGCCGCCTGCCTCGGCACGCCCTCGGGCCGCGTCCTCGGCACGACGCTGGAGCATGCGGCCAGCCGCAGCGCCGCGGGCCATTGGGCAAAGGCCGCGGGCAAGAAGTACGTCTGCGTCGACCACGATGCGGAGCGCGGCCGCATCACCGTCGATCACTACCGCCCGCATCTCGGGCCCGACCTGCGCGCGGCGACCATCGTTCACACGTCGCCCGTCACCGGCATGGTGGTGGACGTGGCGGAAATCGCCGCCGCGATCCGCGAGGCCTCGCCCGACTGCATCATCGTCGTCGACGGCATCCAGCACGCGGCCCATGGCGGAGTGGACGTCGACGGCTCCGACGTCGACGGCTACGCCCTCTCCCCCTACAAGGTCTTCTCGCGCCACGGCTACGGCGTCGGCTGGGCCTCGGATCGCCTGACCGCGCTCGCGCACGAGACCATCGACGGCACTCCCGCTACGGAGTGGGAGCTGGGCACCCGCGACGCCGCCGCCTACGCCACGTTTTCCGACGTCGTGCGCCATTTCGACTGGCTCGGCGGCGAGGTGTCCGACGCCTCGGACCCCCGCGCCCGGCTGGAGGCCGCGGGCGGCGCGATCAAAGCGCACGAGGCCGCGCTGTGCGACGCGTTCCTGCACGGCCTGGAAAACCTGCCGGGCGTGGCGGAGATCCCCGGCGCCGTCGTTCTGGGCGGCGCCGACAACCCGGCGCGCGAAGGGCTCGTCTCCTTCGCCCTGCCGGGGCGGCCCTCGGAAAGCCTCGTCTCCGGCCTGCGCGCCGAGGGCCTGCGCGCCCACACCCGCAAGACCGACGAGCACTCGGCCAACGTTCTGATCCCTCTGGGCTTGCCCGACTGCGTGCGGGTCTCCTTCGGCCACTACAACACGACCGCCGAGGTCGCCCGCCTTCTCGCGGCCGTTCAGTCCCTCGCCGCCTGAGGCCGGCGCGCGCCCGTCAAAGCCCCGACGCGCGGAAATGGTCGCTCACGGCCCCCGCCGTCGTCCACCAAACCGCCTCGCCGCCCTCGCGCCGCATCGTTCGAAGCGCCCGCGCCAGGTGCTTGAGCCGATGCGGCTGGCCCATGATGTAGCCGTGCAGCGCGATCCCCATGACCAGAGGGCGGCGGTCGCTTTCCGCCAGCATCACCTCGAAGGCGTCGAGGATCATGTCGGCGAACTCCGCCCCCTCGCGCCGCCGCCCGACGATCTGGGGGATGTCATTCAGCTCCTGCGGGTAGGGCACAGAGAGGATGCGGCCGCCGCGGGTCTTCATCCACACCGGCTGATCGTCATGGCACCAGTCCAGAAGGTAGGCGTAGCCGGCCTCCTGCAGCAGATCCGGCGTCGCGCGGCTCTGGCTGATCCAGGGCCCCAGCCAGCCCTTCGGCGCCTGGCCTTCGCGGCGGGTCAGGATCTCGGTCGCCTCGGCGATCAGGGCGCGTTCCTCCGCCTCGTCCAGCACGCCTTGCCGCTCGGCATTGGTGCGGCCGTGGCCGGCGATCTCATGGCCTCGGGCCGACCAAGCCTCCACCAGCCCCGGCGCCTCGTCGTAGAGCCAGGCGTTGGCCAGCACCGTCGCCGGCAGCCCCATCTCGTCGAACAGCTCCAGCATCCGCGGCGCGCCCACGCGATTGCCGTAGTCGCGCCAGGCGTAGTTCAGCACGTCCGGCTGCGGCCCGCCCGGCGCCAGCTCCGCCCCCAGCCCTTCGCCGAACGCGAAACACTCGAGGTTCATGCCCAGATAGACCGCGAGGCGACGCCCCTCCGGCCAGTCGAACGCCGCCCGCTCGGCGATGGAGGCGTAGGGGTAGCGGTCATGGCAGGGCAGGGGCATGCGAGCGCTCCAGGTGTTCGAGGGCCTTCGCGACGCCGGGAGAGGGGCTTGGACCCGTCCCCGCTGGCCGCAGGTTCGGAACGCACGGCGTCTTGGAGTTCCGCGCTCTCTCATGTCGGCTCGATAGTCATCAAGAAAAGCAGGCTCGGCGTCCATCCTCGTTTCGCGCGCCGACCCGGCGGCCTCGCATCGCCGGCGCGAGACGGTCCAAGGTCCTCAGGTCGCGCTGAGACCGGACCGA
>JBCCPD010000169.1:0-7707 GCA_039025075.1 Pseudomonadota bacterium
GGACGTCGACATCAACGCCATCCCGCTGGACGATCAGGCGAGCTATGACCTTTATTCGGCCGCCGATACCGTGGCGGTGTTGCAGGTGGGTTTCAGGCGCCGGAGGGCGTCCCGCATGCCCGAGCTTTCCACCTGGAACACCGCCACGGTATCGGCGGCCGAATAAAGGTCATAGCTCGCCTGATCGTCCAGCGGGATGGCGTTGATGTCGACGTCCTCGCCCCGCGCCTTCAAGAGGTCCAGCGCCCCCTGGATCACCGTCAGGGTCTTCAGCCCGAGAAAATCGAATTTCACGAGGCCCGCCTGCTCCACCCATTTCATTGTTGTATTGGGTCGCCGGCATGTCCGAGCGCGGGTCCTGGTAGAGCGGCACCAGCCGCTCCAACGGCCGATCCCCGATCACCACGCCTGCCGCATGAGTGGAGGCGTTGCGCAGCAGCCCCTCCAGCTTTTCCGCATAGTCCAGCATCTCGCCGACCACCGGATCGCCCGCGGCCTCCTCGTTGATGCGGGGCTCGTCCTGCCGGGCCTTCTTGATGGAGACCGGCTTCACGCCCTCCACCGGGATCATCTTCGACAGCCGATCGGTTTGGAAGAACGGCATCTGCAGCACGCGGCCCACGTCGCGCACGGCGGCCTTCGACAGCAGCGCGCCGAAGGTGATGATCTGCGCCACCCGGTCCCGGCCGTATTTCTCCTGCACGTAGCCGATCACCTCCTCCCGCCGGTCCATGCAGAAGTCGATGTCGAAATCAGGCATCGAGATTCGCTCGGGGTTCAGGAACCGCTCGAACAGGAGCCCGTAGCGCAGGGGGTCGAGGTCCGTGATCGTCAGCGCCCAGGCGACGACCGATCCGGCGCCCGAGCCGCGCCCCGGCCCCACCGGGATCTCGCGCGCCTTGGCCCATTTGATGAAGTCGGCGACGATCAGGAAATAGCCGGGGAAGCCCATCCCCTCGATGACCTCGAGCTCAAAGGCGAGCCGGTCCTCATACTCCTTGCGGTCGCCCGAGAGCCCGGCCCCGGTGACGACGAGCTGCTCCAGCCGCATCTCCAGCCCCTCTCGCGCTTGGCGCGTGAGCTCCTCCACCTCGTCCTCGGCGAATCGCGGCAGGATCGGATCGATGGTCACCGGCCGGAAGGCGCAGCGGCGGGCGATCTCGACGGTGGTTTCGAGCGCTTCGGGCAGGTCGGCGAAGCGCGCCGCCATCTCGTCCTGAGATTTGAAGTAGTGCTGGTCCGTCAGCCGCCGCCTGTCCTGCTGCACCACGTAAGCCCCTTCGGCGATGCAGATCAGGGCGTCGTGGGCGGCGTGCATGTCCGGCGTCGCGAACATCACGTCGTTGGTGGCGACCAGAGGCAGGGCGCGGGCATAGGCGATCTCCACGAAAGCCGGCTCCGTCTCCGCCTGGGCCGAGGTCCGAGGCTCCGCGTCCGACGGCCCGTGCCGCTGCACCTCGACATAAAGCCGGCCCGGATAGGCCGCCTCCAACCGACCCAGCAGCGCCTCCGCCCGGTCGCGCTTTCCGTCCCGGATCAGCCGCCCCAAAGGCCCGTCATCGCCCCCGGTCAGGCAGATCAACCCTTCGGAGCGCGCCTCCAGGTCCTCAATCGACGCCGACGGCGCCCCGCCCTCCGCCTCCAGATAGGCTTGCGAAACGAGGGCCATCAGGTTCAGCCACCCCGCCTCGTCCTGGGCGATCAGCACGACGGAGGCCGGCTCCGGCGGCCGCGCATCCGGCCGCGCCGGCGCCGCGTAGCGCAGAGCGACCTGAGCCGCCGGGATCGGCTGCACCCCCGCCTTCGCCGCCGTCTCCGAAAACTCCAGCGCCGCGAACAGGTTGCCGCTGTCGGTGATGGCCACGGCCGGCATCCCCGCCGCCTCCGCCAGCTTGGGCAAGGCCTTGGGCTGGATCGCGCCCTCCAGCAGCGAATAGGCGGAGTGCAGGCGGAGGTGGAGGAATCGCGGCTCTGTCATGCGCTGAGACTACGGGCCCGAAAGGGGCGCCGCTAGGTCCCGCGAGGTCCCGGCACGCGATATCTTGCGCCTCGGTCGCGCCCTGCGCTCGCCCGCCACACGGCGCCCGGCCCGGCCGCGCGCCGCGGGCGCCCCGACCGCCAAGGCCCGCGTCCGCCGACGCGGCGCCCCCCTCAGCGCAGCCCCAGCTTGCCCAGCAGCCGCTCGCGTCTGGACAGCCACCAGCCCATCTCGGGCGGCCACATCCCATGCCCCTCGTCCGCCCCCAGCGCCGCCGCCGCATGCAGCGGCCAGTTGGGATCGTCCAGCAGCTCCCGCGCCAGAGCCACCAGATCCGCCCGCCCGTCGGCCACGATCGCCTCGGCCAGCTCCGGATCCCAGATGAACCCCACCGCCATCGTCGGCACGCCCGCCTCGCGGATCGCCGCGGCGAAGGGCGCCTGAAAGCCCGCTTCGATCTTCATGCGCCGCGGCCGCTCACGCCGGCCGATGCCGCCGGTCGACACGTCGATCATGTCGACGCCCTCCGCCGCCAGAGCGTTCGCCGTCTCCACCGTCTCCTCGATCTCGATCCCCCCGTCGAGCCAATCCGTCGCCGACAGCCGGAAGATCAGCGGCACGTCCTCCGGGACGGCCGCCCGGATCGCCCGCGCCGTCTCCACCGCGAAGCGCCGCCGGTTCTCCGCCGAGCCGCCCCAGCGATCCTCCCGCCGGTTGGCGATGGGCGAGAGGAACTGGTGCTGCAGAAACCCGTGCGCCGCATAGACGTCGAGGACCCGAAATCCCGCCTCCACCGCCCGCGCCGCGGCGGAGCCGAAGGCCGCCAGCGTCGCCTCGATCTCCCCCTCGCTCATCTCCCGCGGCGTCGGCCAGCCCTCGGCATAGGGCACGGCCGAGGGCGCCATGGCCTCCCACGGCGCCTCCCCCCGCTCCGCCACGTCCTCTTCGTCCACCGGCGTCTCCCCATGCCAGGGCCGCCGCTCCGAAGCCTTGCGCCCCGCATGCCCCAGCTGGATCCCCGGAACCGCGCCCTCCGCCTCCAGGAACGCCGTCACCGGCCGCAACGGCTCGATCTGAGCGTCCTCCCACAGCCCCAGGTCGCCATGGGTCCGCCGCCCGTCCGCGGTCACCGCCGTGGCCTCGGCGAAGACCATCCCCGCGCCGCCCAGCGCGAAGCGGCCCAGATGCACCAGATGCCAGGCGTTCGCATGGCCCTCGACGGCCCGATACTGGCTCATCGGCGAGACGACGACCCGATTGCGCAGCCGCGCCCCGCACAGCTCGAACGGCTGGAACAGCGCGCTCATCCCTGCCGCCCCGCCACGCCCTGCAGGATCAGAAGCAGCACCACCGCCCCCACGAAGGCCACGCCGATGGAGGACAGGTTCAACCCGTCCGGCGCAGCCCCCACGCCCAGCTGAGCGGAGAGCCAGCCGCCGATGACCCCGCCGCCGATCCCCACGGCGGTGGTCACGACCAGCCCCCCGGGCTGGCGCCCCGGCAGCACCAGCTTGGCGAGGGCGCCGGCCACGAGGCCGACGACGATCCAGGCGATCCAGGACATGAGAGGCCCTCCTCCGGCGCCGGCCGCGCCGGCCGACCTTTTCTTCGATGCGTTCAGAGACGCCCGCATGGGCCACGCGGCCCGGCCGGGGTCAACCCCGCCCCCCTCGCCGAGCGCCACGCCGCTCTGAGGACGAACTCCGCCGCCCCGCGCAAGCCGAGTCGTCCGCCGGGTCAAGGCTCGCGCAGCGCAGCGGAGCGACCGCGCCCCGCGCGGCTCGGCCTTGTGGCGGCGGGCGCCTCGGCGCACGCTCGAAGCAGAGCCCCTGCGGCTCTTCCCCAGCAAAAGCGATTCTCCTAAACGCCGCCGCCCGGCCGGCCATCCCAGGCGCGACCGCGGCGAGGCGACAGGCCGAAGGCCCCGCCTCGCCGCCCGGCCCAACGGGAGGCAAGCGGCTCCGCCGCGCAGGCGACGGGCGGGAGCGCCCCTCCGGGGCGACGGGTGGGAGCGCCCCTCCGGAGCGACAGGCGGGAGCGCCCCTCCGGGGCGACGAGCGGGAGCGCCCCTCAGAGAGTCTCCCGAAGATCCTTTTTCAGCACCTTGCCCGCCGCGTTGCGAGGGATCGCCTCGACGAAGCTCAGCCCCTTGGGCGCCTTGTGCCCGGCGAGCCGCTCCCGGCACCAGTCCAGCAGCACCTCCGCCTCGGGCGACTCGCCCGCCGCCGGCCGCACGAAGGCGTGCACCCGCTCGCCCCAGCGCGCGTCCGGCGCGCCCACGACCGCCGCCTCGGCGATTTGCGGGTGCGAATAGAGGATCTCCTCGATCTCCCGCGGGTAGATGTTCACGCCGCCCGAAAGGATCATGTCCTTCTTGCGGTCGACGACGTGCAGGAACCCTTCCTCGTCGGCCCAGGCCAGGTCCCCGGCCGAAAACCCCCCGTCCCGGAACCCCGCCGCCGTCTCCTCCTCGCGCCGCCAATAGCCGTTGAAAAGCGTCGGCCCGTCCGAGAACAGCTCCCCCACCTCGCCCTGCGCGACCTCCGCCCCGGCCTCGTCCAGCAGCCGCACGCTCTGCCCGGGGATCGGCCGCCCCGCGCAGTTCGTCTTGCGCCGCATGTCCCAGGGCGGAAGGTTGGTGACGACGCCGGCTTCCGTGGATCCGTAGGTCTCGTGCAGCACGCCCTCGCCCAGCCGGTCCAGAGCCTCCAGCTTCGTCTCCTCGGGCAGAGGCGCCGCGTTGCAGATCACCGACTTGAAGGCGTGGCGTCCGAAGGCCTCCAGCGCCGAGGCCTCCTGCCCGAACATCGCATGGAACTGCGTGGGCACCACGAAGGTCCCCGTATGGGCTCCCAGCCCCATCTTCTCCAGCAGCCCCTCGGCCGAGAAGGACGGCATCAGATCCACCGAGGCGCCCAGCCACAGCGCCCCCATGGGAAAGGCGAAGCCGCCGCCATGGAACAGCGGCGTGGTGACCAGGAACCGATCCGCCTCCGAAAAGCAGCCGTAGAGCGCCGCGTGCACCCCGAAGCCGAAGACGCGGCTGCGGTGCGACAGGCACACCCCCTTCGGTTTGCCCGTGGTCCCCGACGTATAGGGGATCGCGAAGGTCTCCCGCTCGTCCGGCGGCGCGGCCGGCGGGGTCGGCGAGGCGCGTCTCAGCCAATCCTCATAGGGCGCGCCCAGCACCACCACCTTGCAGCCCTCGGGCAGCTCCGCGGCCCTCACCGCCTCCTCGAAGTCCGGATCGGCGAAAACCAGGCGGGCGCCGCAATCGCGCGCGATCTCCCCCAGCTCCCGCGGCGTCTGCCGAGGGTTCACCGTGGCGATGGCCCCGCCCGTCGCCGCCGCCCCGCAGACGATCTCGAAGTACTCCAGCCGGTTGCCGGCCATGATCGCCGCGTTGACGCCGGGCCCCAGCCCCGCCGCCGCGGCGCCGTGGGTCACGCGGTTCATCCGCTCGACCATCGCGCCGTAGCTCAGCGAGGCCTCGCCCAGCGTCGCCGCCGTCTTGCCCGGCGTGCGCCGCGCCGCCGCCCTCACCCCCGCCGCGACGTCCTGGGACCGCCAGGGGTCCGGCGTCACTCCGCCGCCTCGCGTAGCGCCGGCGCGGTCAGGGCGGCGCCGGGGCTCTCGGGCAGGCGGAACACCCGCAGGGCGTTCTCGCGCATCAGAAGGCGATGCGCCTCGGGCCGCAGGTTCAGATCGTCGATCTCCTTCACCGCCCGCTCCGGATCGATCACCGGCCAGTCGGTCCCGAACAGCACTTTCTCGCGCCCATAGGTGTTCAGGTAATGCACCAGCTGCGGCGGCCAGTGCTTGGGCGCGTAGGCGTCGACCCCGATGAAGACGTTCTCGTGCTTCCAGGCCATGGAGATCATTTCGTCGGTCCACGGAATGCCGATATGGATGCCCAGCAGCTTCAGCTCCGGAAAGTCGATGGCGACGTTGTCGAGCGTGATCGGCCGCCCGACCGAAGGCAGCCGCCGCTCGCGGCTGTAGACGAGGTTGTGCCCGACCTGCATCATGATCGGAATGTCGAGCTCGCAGCACTTGGCGTAGTAGGGGTAGTAGCGCCGGTCGTCCGGCGCGAGCCCGAACCAATGCGGGTAGAGATGCGCGCCGACGAAGCCGTATTCCTTCACCGCTTTCTCAAGCTCGTAGATGCCGTCCATGCCGCGGAACGGGTCGATCCCGGCGAGACCGGAGAACCGGTCGGGATAAGCGGTGCAAACCTCATGCACCCGCTCATAGGTGATCTCGAAGGAGTGCTTGACGTTCAGATCGCCCGCGCGCACCGCGATCAGCAAGGACCGGTCGATGTCCGCCCGATCCATCTTCCGCAGGTAGTTTTCAAGCGTCACGCCGCCGCGCATCTCCAGCGGCATGCGCACCTGGGCCTTGAAGTCCTCATCCAGGCCCGTGCGCCCCTCGCGCACTTCCTGCGGGGTGAACAGGTTCACGACGATGTCGATGGAGCCCATGGCGGTGTCCTTCGCGGCTGTGGAAAGCGGCGTTGCTTGTCCGGACAAATCCTAGGCGTCCGCCGCCCCTTGTCCACCTGACGGCGGCGGCGCGACTCGCCACAGATCCGGCCGCTTGACGGCGAGCCAGCGGGCCAGCGCCGCGTTGACCTCCGCCGGCCGCTCCTGCGCCATCCAGTGGCCCGAGGCGATCACCGTCTCCGTCAGGTCCGCGCAATGGGCCCGCATCGGCCGCGCCAGGCGCGAGGGCAGGGTCTCGCACACCGCGTCATGAGCGGCGTGGAGGAACAGCACCGGCATCTCCAGCCGCCAACGGTCCCGCGCCCGCGCCGCATAAGCCGCGTTCGCCTCGCCGTTGAGATACCAATAGGCCGGCGCGCGAAACCCGTTGCGGCCCAGAGCCTCCGCATAGGCCGCCGCCTCCGCCTCGCTCAGCACCCGCGTGTCGAGCGGCGCGGCCGGCGCCGGCCCGCCGTCGAACCAGCCGCCCCGCGCCCGCACGCTCGCCGTGGGCGACGGCTCCGCCAAGGCTCCGGCGCGTCCCGCCCGGAACAGGGCGCGCACGCTCTTCGCCGGGTCCGCCTCGAAGGCGGCGACGGCGGCGTCCAGGCTCTCGCGGTAGAACAGCTGATAGTCCCATTGCGCCGCCGGACAGCGGTCTTCGGGATAGAGCTCCCGATCCGCCAGCGGCGCGGCGCTCTCCACGGAAAGGCCTTCGGGCAGGTAGGGCACGCAGAGCCCCGCCGCCGCCTCCACCCGCTCCGGATGCTGCTGCGCCATCGCCCAGACCACCGGCGCGCCCCAATCGTGGCCGACCCAGACGGCCGTCTCGGCGCCCAGATGGTCCAGCAGCTCGACCATGTCGGCGACCGCCTCCTCCAGCGCATAGGCCTCCCGCGCCGCATGCACGGCGGAGCGGCCATAGCCCCGCATGTCCGGCGCCACCGCCCGAAAGCCCAGCCCGCCGAAGACCGGCAGTTGGCCGCGCCAGCTGAGCGACAGCTCAGGCCAGCCATGCACGAAGATCAGAGGCGTTCCGTCCTCAGGCCCCGCCGCGAGGTAGAAGGTCTCGTGCCGATCGGTCCGAAGCGTGGTCTCGCGGAGCATCGCCGCCCTCCCCTCGCCGCCCGTCTTCGCGGAGCGTCCCTGCGTTCAGGCCCGAAGCCTGCCACGCCCTGCCCAACGGAGCGAGAGCCTCGGCGCCCGCGCCGGACCCCGGCCCGGGCCCCCCCCCCCCCCCCCCCC
>JBCCPD010000170.1:0-7699 GCA_039025075.1 Pseudomonadota bacterium
CTCGACCATGAGGACGACGACCCCGGCACCAGTTGGAACCAGCGCGCCCGCGCGAAGGACCCGGAGCGCATGTCCCCCCGCATGGCCTGGCGCGCGATCCAGACGGGCCTGCCCAAGGACGCCATCATCTCCACCGACATCGGCATCAACTGCGCCATCGGCTATGCCTACCCGACCTTCGACGAGGGCCGGAAGTACCTCGCCCCCGGCCTCTTCGGCCCCTGCGGCTACGGCTTTCCGTCCATCATCGGCGCCAAGATCGCCCAGCCGGACACGCCCGTGGTGGGTTTCGCCGGAGACGGCGCCTTCGGCATTTCCATGAACGAGATGACGTCCGTCGGACGCGAGCAATGGCCCGGCATCACCATGGTCGTCTTCCGCAACTACCAGTGGGGGGCCGAAAAGCGGAACACCACCCTGTGGTACGACGACAACTTCGTCGGCACGGAGCTTCACCCCAAGCTCAGCTACGCCAAGGTCGCCGAGGGCTGCGGCCTCAAGGGCGTGCGCGCGACGACGATGGAGGAGCTGACCGAGGCCCTGCGCGAAGCCTGCGCCGCCCAGGCGCAAGGCACGACCACCTTCATCGAGGTGATCCTCAACCAGGAGCTCGGCGAGCCCTTCCGCCGCGACGCCATGAAGGCGCCGGTGGAGGTGGCGGGCATCGACCCCGCCGACATGCGCCGCCGCCACGCCGCCGAATAGGCGGCGGGCGGGGCCGGGGCGATGGCCGAAGACGCCTGGATCCTGACCCTCAACGCCGGGTCCTCGTCCCTCAAGCTGGGCGCCTTCGACCGCGAAGGCGCCCAACTCGCCGCCCACCAGATCAGCGGCGTCGACGTCATGGCCTTGCCGGAGGCGGACGCCCGCGCGTCGGTCGAAACCCTCCGCGCCGCCGCCCCCCGCCCCCTCGCGCCTGCCCCCCTCGCCGTCGGCCACCGCGTCGTGCATGGGATGGAGCGGCACGAACCCTGCCTCCTCGACGCCGCCGCCCGCGCCGACGCCGAGCGCGCCTCGACCTTCGCGCCCTTGCACAACCCTCCGGCGCTGCGCGTCGCGGATCTCGCCGCCGCGCTGTTCCCCGGCGCGCTCCCCATCGTCTGCTGGGACACCGCCTTTCACGCCGCCAACCCGCCGCTCGTCTCGACCTTCGCCCTCCCGCCCGAGATCCGCGCCGAGGGCATCCGCCGCTACGGGTTCCACGGCCTCAGCTACGCCTCTCTGGTCCGGCGCTTCGAAGCCCTCGCCGGCGTCCCCCTCCCGCGCCGCCTCCTGGCCCTGCACTTGGGCGCCGGCGCCTCCGAAGCCGCCATCGTCGACGGCGTCGGCCTCGCCTCCACCATGGGGTTCTCGCCCCTCGACGGCCTCGTGATGGCCACGCGCCCCGGCGCTCTCGACCCCGGCGTGGTCCTGCACTTGATCCGAGGCGGCCGCTCCGTCGAAGAGGTCGAGCGCCTGCTGAACCGCGAAAGCGGCCTCAAGGGCCTCGCCGGCGCCGGCGACATGCGCACGCTTCTCGCCAGCGACGACGCCGAGGCCCGCTTCGCCGTCGACCTCTACGTCGACCGCGCCGCGCGCCAGGGCGCGGGGCTGATCTGCGTCATGGGCGGCCTCGACGGTCTCGCCTTCACCGGCGGCGTCGGCGAGCACGCCGCCCCGATCCGCGAGGCCATCGTCGCCAAACTCGCCTGGGCCGGCGCGTCCCCCGAAAAAACCTGGGTGATCCCCGCCGACGAGGAAGGCGAGATCGCCGTCGCCGCCGCGCGCCTGCTGGCGGCGGCCTGAGCCCTCAAACCACCGCCGTCTCCTGCACCGCCGTCCCGTCGAAGAGCCGCCCCGGCTCCAGCGCCGCGAGATCGATGGTCCGCCAGCCGCCGGTCATGATCCGCTCGGCGATCGCCCGCCCGACGCCGGCCGACTGCTGCAGCCCATGCCCCGAGAACCCGTTCGCCAGCAGAAAGTTCCCGCACTCCGGATGCGGCCCGAGGATCCCGTTCTGGTCCACGGCGTTCCATTCGTAGTGGCCCACCCAGATCCGCTTGACCTTGATCGCTTCGAAGGCCGGGGAGCGCTCGGCGAGCGCCGGCCAGATCCGCTCCTCCCAGATGTCGTGATGGGCTTCGAAGTCGTCGGGCGCGACCTCGGGGTCCGGCTCGGGCGGCAGTCCGGCGATGAAGCGCTCGCCCTCGGGCCGGCTCCACAGTCCCGTCGGGTCGATCATCAGCGGCAACCGCCCCTCCGGCCGGCGCTGGCAATCGAAGACGAAGACCGTGCGTTTGCGCGGCCCGACCGGCAGCTCCAGCCCAGCCAGCGCCGCCACGGCCCCGGCCCGAGGTCCCGCCGCGTTGACCAGGATCCCGCAGCCGATCCGCCGGCCCGAAGCGCAGCGGACCTCGGTCGCGCGTCCGCCGACGCGCGCGATCTCCGCGACCTCGTCATGCACGAACGTCGCCCCCGCGGCGCGGGCCTTGGCGCGGAACCCGTGCAGCAGGCCCATGTTGTCGAACCAGCCTTCGTCCCGCAGGCCGAGGGAGCCGAGGCGCAGGTCCCCCACGTTCAGATGCGGAAACCGCGCCGCGATCTCGTCCGGGGACAGCAGGGCCACCTCCACCCCCTCCGCCCGCTGCACCTCATGGGCGGCGCGCAGCGACCGCTCCTGAGCCTCCGTCGCCGCGAGGAACAGGTAGCCCTGCTCCTTGAACCCCAGGTCCGGGCCGGGACCGTCAGGCGTCGCCATCCGCGCCGGAAAATCGCGGATCACCTCCAGCCCGTAGCGGCTGAGCGCGATGTTCTCGGGGGTGGAGAATTGCAGCCGGATGCCGCTTGCGGCCAGCGCGGTGGAGGCGTGGGCGTAGCTGGGATCGCGCTCGATCACCGTCACCGAGCCCTCGAACCCCTCGAAGGCCTTGAGCCAGCAGGCGACGGCCGCGCCCACCGCGCCGCCCCCGACGATCACCACGTCCCTGGTTTCCATGCGCCGCCTCGCCGCTGCCCGATCCGGGCCGTCCGCCCGCCTCGACTATGGCCAACCGGACGCGCCCGGCCTACCCCTTCGCGGGTCGGGCCGCCCTCGGGGACGCGAGGCCCTTCGGCGGCGGGAGGAGACGCGATCATGCAGGCCCATGCCCTGATCCTCGGCGGCGCCCGCTCCGGCAAGACCCGGCTCGGCCTCGCGCGGACCGAGGCGCTGAGCGCGCGCCGCCTCTACATCGCCACGGCCGAGGCCTGGGACGACGAGATGGCCGCCCGCATCGCCCGCCACACGGCCGAGCGCGGCGACGGCTGGGCCACGCTCGAGGAACCGCTCGCGCTGGCCGAAGCGCTGGCCTCCGACGCCGCGCGCGGCGCCGACGCGGTGCTGGTCGACTGCCTGACCCTGTGGCTCTCGAACCTCATGCACCACGAAAAAGACGTGGAGGCGGAGACCGAAGCGCTGATCGAGGCCCTCAGAGCCTGCCCCCGCCCCGTCTCCCTCGTCTCCAACGAGGTCGGCCTCGGCCTCGTCCCCGAAACGCCGCTCGGCCGCGCCTTCCGCGACGAACAGGGGCGCCTCAACCAGCGCCTCGCCGCCGCTCTGCCGCAGGTCGCCTTCGTCGCCGCCGGCCTGCCGCTGGCCCTGAAAGGCCCACCGCTGGCCTGAGGCCCATCAGGACTGCCCGTAGCCCCGCGACGCCATGGCCTCGGCCGCCTCGGCCACCTGCTCGTCCGACAGCACCACCGCGCCGCCCATCAGCCGTGCCTGCCAGTACTGGCGCGCCAGCGTCTCCAGCTCCACCGCCAGCCACATGGCCCGCTCCAGCGTCGGCCCCGCGGCGATCATGCCGTGATTGGCCAGAAGGCAGGCGTTGCGACCCGCCATCGCCTCCACCGCCGCCTCGGACAGCGCCTGGCTGCCGAACCGCTCGTAGCGCGAGCAGCGTACCGTCGGCCCCCCGAAGACCGCGATCATGTAGTGCACCGCCGGAATGTCCTGCCGGCAGATCGAGACGCTGGTGCAGAAGGGCGAGTGCACATGCACCACCGCGTTCATCTCAGGCCGCGCCCTCAGAATGTCCCGATGAAACCGCCACTCGGAAGACGGCTTCTTCGGCCCCTCCCAATCGTCCTCCCCCAGCGCCGCGATCTCTCCGTCCAGACGCACCGAACAGATCATCTCCGGCGTCATGGCGTCGTAGCCGGTGGCCGAGGGGGTGATCAGCATCCGATCCCCCTCCCGCACCGAAATGTTGCCGGAGGTCCCGGTGTTCAGCCCCGAAGAATTCATCCAACGGCACTGGTCGATGATCGCCTGCCGGGTCTCGGCGCCGCCCATGGCCCCCTCCTTGCTCGCCCGCGCGCAGGCTCGCCCCCCATCGCGCGGCTGTCCAGAGGCGCCGTTGGGCCCGACCCCGTTTTGAGGCATCCTGCGCCGCGGTGGAGCCGATCAAGGGAGCGCATCCATGTCAGGCCACGGAACCATCCACTGGAACGAGCTCAACGCCCGCGACGCGGCGGCCACCTGCGCCTGGTACCGCGACGTCCTCGGCTGGACCATCGAGGAGATGCCGATGGAGGGCGCGCCCCCCGACGCCGCCCCCTACCGCGTCGCCAGCGTCAACGGCCGGATGGTCGCCGGCATCTTTCAGATGGAGGGCCCCCAGTTCGACGGCCTGCCGGATCACTGGGCCACCTATTTCGCGGTCGACGACGTCGACGCCTCGGCCAAGGCGGCGGTAGCGGCCGGCGGAACTCTGCGCGGCGAGCCCTTCGACGTGCCCGGCGTCGGCCGTTTCGCCATGGTGCAGGACGCCCAAGGCGCCTTCATGGGCCTCGTGACCCCCGGCTGAGCCGCCGCCTCAGCCCCGCCGCGGCAACGGAATCGGCTCGGCGAACGGCGTCTGCCAGTCGAAGGCCTCGCGAAAGGTCAGCCCCTCGCGGGCCATGCGCAGCGCTCGGATCGGCCCGGCATGGGAGACGACGAGGCAGGGCCGATCCTCGCGCTCGGCCCGGTCCTCCGCCGCCTCCGCCGCGTGGCGGATCCGCAGCATCAGCGCGCCGAAGCTCTCGCCCGCCGGAGGCGCCCGGCGCACCGGGTCCTGCGCCCAATCGTCGAAGGCCGCGCGGGGGATGGCGTCCCAGCGCAGCCCCTCCCAGGCGCCGAAATGCATCTCCACCAGCCGCGGGTCGACCTCCAGAGTCGCCCCCAGGGCCCGCGCCAGCCGCCGCGCCAGCGCCAGGCATCGCGGCGCCGGGCTGCTCACCACCCGCCGCGCGCCCCCCAGCCGCGGCGTCGCCGCGTCCGCCTTCGCCTCCCATCCCGGCGCCAGCCCCGGATCGGTCCGCCCGTAGCACAGCCCTTGGGAGGCCACCGGCGGATGGCGCATCAGGATCAGCCGCGGCACCCCCGCGCCCTCAGACCAGCGTGGCGGACAAAACCACCAGCGCCGTGATCTCCGCCACCTGCTCGATCGCGCCCAGCCCGTCGCCGGTCCAGCCCCCGAGCCGCTTCTTCAGATACAGCAGCAGCGCCTGCCCCGCCGCCAGGGCCAGCACCAGCGCCAGCAGCCCATGCGCTCCGTTGGTCAGCGCGATCAGCGCCGCAAGCCCTACCGCGATCCCCGCATTGGCCATGTCCGTCGCCGCATGAGCGCCCGCGCCGTCCCGCCGCGCATAGGGGGCGGAGGCCGCCGCCAGCGCCACCGCCGCGCGGCCCGAGGCATGGGCGCAGATCATGAAAGCCAGCCCCTCCAGCGGCGTGTGGGAGGCGAGCGAGCCGGCCTTCACCACCGTCGCCACCATCAGGGCCAACGCGCCGTAGGCGCCGATCCGACTGTCGCGCATGATCTCCAGCGCCCGCTCCCGGGTGTGTCCGCCGCCCAGACCGTCGGCCACGTCCGCCAGACCGTCCTCATGCAGCGCCCCGGTCAGCAGCGCCGCGACGCCCAGCGCCAGGCCCGCCGCCGCCAGGTCCGGCTTGCCCAGATGCGCCAGCACCGCATAGGCGACCCCCGCGATCAGCCCCACCCCGGCCCCAGCGATGGGAAAATAGCGCATGGAGCGGCCCAGATCCCGGTCCTCGCCCCACACCCGGTCCCCCACCGGCCAGCGGGTCAGAAACCCCCAAGCGCGCAGAGCGAGGCGGATCTCGTCCGCGACGTCGCCGAAGGTCGGGCTGCGGGATTGCATGGCAGAGCTCCGTGTTCGTGTCTCCCAGGGGCGCTTTCGTCCCCCGATGCAGGCTCTACCCAGCCGGCCCGGCGAAGGCCAGCGGGCGCTTGCCCGCCCGCCGCGGCGGCTCTAAGGGCTGGGGCATGCACCGCCCCCCCGCGCCCGCGCCGCTTTCCCCCGTCCGCGCCCTCCTGCGCCATGTCCTCGACGCCGAGCGGGACCTGCTGACCCTGCTGCCGCGCGACGCCTACGCCCGCCGCGTGGGCCGCCTCGGCTATTCCCGCCGCGCCATCCTGCTGGTCAACGAGCCCGCGGCGGTGCGCGAGGTCATGATCGACCGGGCGGAGGAGTTCCCCAAGAACGACCTCTTCGACGGCGCCCTCTCGCCCCTCGTGCGCGACAGCGTGTTCAACTCCCACGGCGAACGCTGGCGCGGCCAGCGCGCCCTGATCGAGCCGGCCTTCGCCCATATGCAGGTCCGCCGCGCCTTCGAGGCGATGAGCGGCGCCTGCGACGACGCCGAAACCCGCCTCGACGCGGTCGCCGCCTCCGGCGAGACGGTCGCGCTCGACGCCGCCATGTCCCGGGTGACGGCCGATGTCGTGTTCCGCGCCATCTTCTCCGAAAGCCTCGAAAGCGGCCCGGCGCAGGAGATCTTCGAAGCCTTCGCCGAATACCAGGCCACCGTCGCCCAGATATCTCCGGCCCTCCTGATCCTCGGCCGCCCCTTCGAAACGCCGCAGGCCCCCGCCGCCTGTCGCGCCGCCTGCGAGACCATCCGCGCCCGCCTGCGCGCCTGGATCGCCGCGCGGCTGGAGGCGCCGCCGCGCGAGGACATCGTCGGCGCCCTCATCGCCGCCCGCGACCCGCGGACCGGCGCCCGCTTCGATCTCGAAGAGCTCGTCGACCAGATCGGCGTGTTTTTTCTGGCGGGCCATGAGACGACCGCGGGGGCGCTGACCTGGGCGCTCTTCATGCTCTCCCAGGACGCCGGCCCGGCCGAGGCGCTGCGCGCCGAAACCGAAGGCGCCGCCGCCGACGGCCCCGTCGCGCTGGAGCATGTCAAGAAACTGCACCGCTCCCGCGCCGCGTTCCGGGAGGCGATGCGCCTCTACCCGCCGCTCCCGTTCCTGCCGCGCGTGGCGCTTCGGGCCACCACCGTTGGCGGCGAGCCCGCCCCTCGCGGCGCCATGATCATGATCGCCCCCTGGACCCTGCACCGCTGCGAGGGGCTGTGGGAGGCGCCGGACCGCTTCGACCCCGCCCGCTTCCTGCCCGAGCGCGAAAAGAGCATCCCAAAGGGCGCCTATCTTCCCTTCGGCCTCGGTCCGCGCTTGTGCGTCGGGGCGGCCTTCGCGACCATCGAGGCGACGATGATCCTCGCCCGCCTGATGCGCCGCTACGACTGGCTGGCGGAGGCGCCGGAGCGGGTGCGCCCCCTCGTCCGCCTCACCCTGCGCCCCGCCGAGCCCATCCTGATGCGCCTCACGCGCCGCTGAGCCGGCCGCGCCGGCGCCCGGTCCCCGCCGATCCCCGGGCACGCCTCCCGCCC
>JBCCPD010000171.1:0-7692 GCA_039025075.1 Pseudomonadota bacterium
CCGCTCCAAGGGGGAGTCCGGGCGGGGCCGCCGTTCGAGCGCAGCTCGGACCAGGGCCCTCCCGGGCTCACCTCGCCCGATGATGCAGGATCCGCCCCACGAAATTCAGCAGAAGCTGCGCCGCCAGGATCGAGGTGCTGCCGCTCGGATCGTAGTCCGGCGCCACCTCCACCAGGTCCACGCCGACGACAGGGTGCCGCTCCGCCAACCCCGCCAGCAGCTCCAGTCCCTCGTAGTACAAGAATCCACCATGGCTCGGCGTCCCCGTCCCCGCCGCGATCGAGGGATCGAACCCGTCGATGTCGATCGTCACGTAGACCGGCGCCCCCTCCGGGACCCGCGCCAAAACCCCCTCGACCCCCAGCGCCCGCGCCTGACGCACGCTCAAGATGTCCGAGCCCATCTCCCGCGCCGCCGCGTACCCCTCCTTCGCCGTCGAGCTCACGTTGCGGATCCCCACCTGCGTCAGCCCGCTCACCCAGTGCTTTTCGGCCGCCCGCCGCATCGGGTTGCCGTGGCCCCGCGTCACCCCGTGCCGCTCGTCCACGAAATCCAGATGCGCGTCGAGCTGAAACACATGGAACGGCCCGCCGTCCCACTCCGGCCCGCCATAGGCCTCGATGCACGGGATGTTCACCGAGTGATCCCCCCCGATCACCACCGGCAGCGCCCCGGCGCGCAAAGCCGCCCGCACCCCCGTCTCGATGTTCCGATGCGAGGCCAGCGTGTCCGTGTGGACGATGTCCGCATCCCCCATGTCGACCATCCGGACGCCCTCGAGATACGTGACGTCGTCCTCATGGTCGTAGGCCCCCGCATGGCCGAACGAAAACAGCGTCGAGGCCTCCCGCACCCCCCGCGGCCCGAACCGAGCGCCCGCCCGCCACTGCGTCCCCGCATCGAAGGGCGCGCCGAGGATAGCGACGTCCGCGTCCAGCGCCTCCCACTCCGGCTGATAGGGCGAGCGCCCGAAGGTGCAGATCCCCGTGAAGGGCAGGTCCAGCCGCCCCCGGTCATAGGCGTTGCCCGTCATCCCTCGCTCCTCTCGTTTCTCCACCGCGGCGCTCCCCTCTACCCCGAGCTTCGCTCCGGCGCACGCGCCCGCGCAGCGCGAGGCGCCCCAGGCGCCCGAAACGCCGCTGCCCGACATTTGCCCGACAAAAGCCCGACGCAGACCCGACAGGCGCCCGACGCCGGCCCGACCCGCGTCCCGACGCGGACCCGACGCCGGCCCGACCAAAGCCCGACACATGCCCGACACTCGCCCGACGCTTGCCCGACGGGTTTTCGCCCCTTCCCCCGAGCACTCGTTTCGTGCTGCGGTGCCGCGAACGACCTGAGGGGACCCGCTCGATGAGCATCAACGCCGCGATCACCCACCGCACCACCTACCGCTACGACCGCCTCATCTCCCTTGGGGCGCAGGTGGTGCGCCTGCGCCCGGCGCCCCACTCCCGCACCAAGATCCTCGCGTATTCGCAAAAGATCTCGCCGGATCCGCAATTCATCAACTGGCAGCAGGACCCGTTCGGCAATTGGCTCGCTCGCCTCGTCTTTCCCGAAAAAGTCGATCACTTCGAGGTCACGGTCGATCTCGTCGCCGATATGGCCGCGGTCAATCCGTTCGACTTCTTCGTCGACGACGACGCCCGCGAATTCCCCTTCGAATACTCTCCCGAAGACCGCAAGGACCTCGCCCCCTACCTCGAAACCGCCCCCCAAGGCCCCCTCTTCGAGGCACTCCTCGCCCGCCTCCCCGACGGCGCCGACCACACCGTCGACTGGCTGGTCGAGGTCAACCAGCTGGTCCAGCAGGCCGTCGCCTACCGCATCCGCATGGAGCCGGGCGTCCAAACCCCTGAAGACACTCTCAAAATCGCCTCAGGCTCCTGCCGAGACTCCGGCTGGCTCCTGGTCCACCTCCTGCGCCGCCGAGGCCTCGCCGCCCGCTTCGTCTCCGGCTACCTGATCCAGCTAACCCCCGACGTGAAGTCCGCCACCGGCCCCTCCGGCCCAGAGGCCGACTTCACCGACCTGCACGCCTGGACCGAGGTCTACGTCCCCGGCGCCGGCTGGATCGGCCTCGACCCGACCTCCGGCCTCTTCGCCTCCGAGGGCCACATCCCCCTGGCCGCCACGCCCTCCCCCCGCTCCGCCGCGCCGATCACCGGCGGTCACGAGGCGGCCGAGGTCAGCTTCGATTTCCACATGGAAATCAACCGCGTGCGCGAAGAGCCCCGGGTCACCAGACCCTTCTCCGACGCCGCGTGGGAGGCTCTGAACCACGCCGGCCGCGCCGTCGACGCCCGCCTGAAAGCGCTGAACATCCCCCTCACCATGGGCGGCGAGCCCACCTTCGTGGCCGAGAGCGACCGCGACGCGCCCGAGTGGAACGAGGCCGCCATCGGTCCGACCAAGCGCCTCTACGCCGACCGCCTGATCCGTCGCCTGCGCGACCGCTTCGCGCCCGACGGCCTGCTCCAGCACGGCCAGGGCAAGTGGTATCCGGGCGAGGAGCTTCCCCGCTGGGCCCTCTCCCTCGTCTGGCGCAAGGACGGCGAACCCATGTGGACCCAGCCGGAACTGCTCGCTGAGGACCCCGCTCCCGGCGCCCCGAAGGGCGGCGCCGACGACGCCTCCGCCGAACGCTTCGCCGGCGCCCTGGCCGAGGCCTTGGAGGTCGCGCCCGACCACGTCCAGCGCGCCTACGAGGACCCCGCCCCCTTCGTCCTGCGCGAGGCGGAGCTGCCGATCAACGTCGACGCCGTCGACAACAAGCTGGAGAACCCGTTGGAGCGAAAGCGCCTCGCCAAGGTGTTCGAGCGCGGCCTCGGCAAGCCCGCCGCCTGGGTGCTGCCGGTGCAGCCGCAGCAGGCGCAGGCGGTCTCCGACGGCCGCCGCCGCCGTTTTTCGTGGAAGTCCGAGGGCTGGAAGACGCGCCGCGGCCGGCTCTTCATGACGCCCGGCGACGGCGCCGCGGGCTATCGCCTGCCCCTCTCGTCGCTGCCGTATCTGGAGGCGATGGAGCGGCCCGGTTCCGACATCCTCGACCCCTTCGCCCGGCGCGGCCAGCTGCCGCCCGCCCCGCAGTCGCAGCGCATCGTCACCCGCGCCCAAGGCCGCTCGCCCGAGGCGGTCGCGGCCGGCGCCGCAGTCTCCGGCCCCGCAGGGCCGGGCCACGCCGCCATGCCCTTCGGCCCCGCCGGCGCCGCGGCGCCCGCGCAAGGCTTTGGCGGCCCCGAGCCCGACCCCGGGATCGCCATCTTCGCCGAGAACGTCCGCACCGCCGTGACGGTGGAGCCGCAGGACGGCGTCCTGCGGGTGTTCATGCCGCCGCTCCCCTCCGCCGACGCCTTCGTCGACCTGATCGGCGCCGTCGAGGACGCCGCCCGCGCCCTTCAGACGCCGATCCAGATCGAGGGCTACGCGCCCCCCTCCGACCCGCGCCTCCAAAAGATCATGGTCACCCCCGATCCCGGCGTGGTGGAGGTCAACGTCCAGCCCGCCGCCTCCTGGGACGAGCAGGCGGCGATCACCGAAGGCCTTTACGAGGACGCCCGCCAGGTCGGCCTCGCCACCACCAAGTTCATGTACGACGGCCGCCAAACAGGCTCGGGCGGCGGCAACCACATCGTCTTCGGCGGCCCCACGCCCGCAGAAAGCCCGTTCCTCAACCGCCCCGACCTGCTCGCTTCGATCGTGCGCTACTGGCAGGTCCACCCCTCGCTCAGCTTCCTTTTTTCAGGCCAGTTCATCGGCCCCACCAGCCAAGCGCCGCGCGTCGACGAAGCCCGCGACGACATCCTCTACGAGCTCGAAATCGCCCTCGAGCAGATCCCCGGCCCCAGGGCCCACATCCCCCTCTGGCTCGTCGACCGCGTCTTCCGCAACCTCCTGACCGACGCCACCGGCAACACTCACCGGGCCGAGATCTGCATCGACAAGCTCTATTCCCCCGACGGCCCCGCGGGCCGCCTCGGCCTCGTCGAGTTCCGCGCCTTCGAGATGCCGTCCCACCCGCGCATGTCGCTCGCCCAGGCCCTGGTCCTGCGCGCCCTCATCGCTTGGTTCTGGGAGACGCCCTTCACCCGCCCGCTGCGCCGCTTCGGCCCGGCGCTGCACGACCGCTACATGCTCCCCCACTACGTCTGGGAGGATTTTTCGGAGGTCCTCAAAGACCTGCGCGCCGCCCACGGCCTCGCCTTCGACCCCGAATGGTTCCGCGCCCAGTTCGAGTTCCGCTTTCCCCTCGCCGGAGACGTCCGCCACGGCGGCGTCACGCTCGAACTCCGCCACGCCATCGAGCCCTGGCACGTCCTGGGCGAGACCGGCGCCATCGGCGGCACCGTCCGCTACGTCGACAGCTCCCTCGAGCGGGTCCAGGCCCGCGTCCAAGGCGATCTCGAAGGCCGCTACGTCCTCGCCTGCAACGGCTGGGAGGTTCCCCTGGCCGAGACCGGCCGCAAGGACGAGCGCGTCGCCGGCATCCGCTACCGCGCCTGGCAGCCGGCCGAGTGCCTGCACCCCACCATCAAACCCCACGCGCCGCTGGTGCTGGACCTCTGGGACCGTTTCGCCGGCCGCTCCGTCGGCGGCTGCGTCCTGCACGCGGCCCACCCCGGCGGCCGCGCCTTCGACGACCAGCCGATTAACGACCTCGAAGCCGAGGGCCGCCGCCTCGCCCGCTTCGAGACCCTCGGCCACACCCCCGGCGCCTTCGCCCCGCGCCCGGCCCGCGTCTCGCCCGAGCAACCGTTGACGCTCGACCTCAGGCGCCAGCGCTGAGGGCGCTTGCGCGCCGGGGCCGAAGAGCCGAGATAGGGGGATGACCCTTCCGGCGGAGCTCGATCCGGCGTTGGCGGACCTGCTGGCGCCCTATGCCGCCCGCGAGGCCGACGCGCCTTATGACGAGGCGCTGGGCCCCGACGGCGCGGTCCGCGCCCATTGGGCCAATCTGCTGGATTGGACGGGCCGCGCCGGGACCGCCGGCTACGCCGCCGTCACAGCCGAAACCCGTCGCCTGCGCATCGAATCGGGCGTCGCCTTCGATCCGTCCGGCGATGAGATCTCCTCCGCCGGGGCCGACGCCTTTCCGGTGGTCATCGAGCCGTCCGAGTGGGAACGGCTGGCCGAAGGCATCGCCCAGCGCGCCCGTCTGATCGAGGCGGCGCTCGCCGACATCTACGGGCCGCGGGCGCTTTTGCGGGAGGGTTTGCTGCCCCCGGGCCTGATCTACGGCAACCCTGATTTCGCCCAATGGCTGCGGACGCCTCAGGCCCCGCCGGGACCCTGGCTCACGCTCTACGAGATGGACCTGGCGCGGGGCGCCGACGGCCGTTGGGTCGCGATCTCAGACCGCTCCGACGCGCCTTTGGGCGATGGCTGGCTGATCGCCAACCGCGTCGCCTCCTCGCAAAGCTTCGCGGAGCCGTTCCTGGCCGGACGCATCCGGCGTCTGGCCGCGCACTATGAGGATACGCAGGCCTACTTGGAGGAGGCGGCGGGCCCGGACGGGCGCATGGCGCTGCTTTCAGGCGGCGCGCGGCACGGGCGATATTTCTCTCACGCCTATTTCGCCCGGTATCTGGGCGCTGCGCTGATCGAACCGGCGGACCTGACCGTTCGCGGCGGCGACGCCTTCGTGAAGACCATCGACGGCCTGCAGCCCTTGGCGCTTCTGCTGAGGGGGGAGCGCGACCGCAAGCTCGACGCGCTCTTCGCGCCGGATCATGCCGCGCCGGGGGCTCCGGCGCTGTCCCTGGCAGCGCGCTCGGGACGGTTGAAGCTGGCCAACGCCCTCGGGGCTTCGGCGCTCGCCTATCGGGCGATCGCGCCCTACGCGCGTCAGGCCGCTCGGCGGCTGATCGGCGAGGAGCTGTTCCTCGACGATGCGCCATGCCTCTGGCTGGGCGACCCGGCGGCGCGCGAGCAGGTGATGGACGAGCCGGAGTTCTGGCGGGTGGAGCATGTCTCCCGCGGGCCTCTGGAGCCCGACGCTCCGTCGCTCTACGCCAAGGATCGCGACGCGCTCGCCAGGCGCCTCGCCCGGGAAGGCGACCGCTGGGCCGCTGTCGCCACGCCGCGGCTCGCCACCGCGCCGGTCTGGAAGGACGGCGCGCTGGCGCCCCGGCCCTGGATCATGCGGGTCTTCGCCTCGCGCACGCCCGAGGGCTGGTCGGTGGCCCCTGGCGGCGTCGCCTCGGCGGTGGAGCAGGGGCGGGCGCCGCCGCCTTTGGGCTTCGGCAAGGACGTTTGGGTTCCGGCCCGCAACGACGAGGAGGCGAAGTCCGCCCCCAGCCTAGATCGTCGCCTGGCCGGCGCGCATCTGCGACGCACCGGCGGCGATCTGCTGAGCCGGGTGGCGGACGACCTCTTCTGGCTCGGCCGCGGCGCGGTGCGGGCGGAGACCACGCTGCGCGTCCTGCACCTCGCCATCGAGCGCATGCTGAGCGCCCGCGACGAGGACGGCGGCCCCGAGATCCTCGCCGCGATTTTGGAGATCCAAGCCACGCCCAACGAGGCCCGGACCGGGATGGCCGGAGTCCGCGACGCGGTGGCGAGGCTGTCCGCGGACCTGCACGAGCCTCTGGGCATGCCGATGCTGCTCAACCGCCTGCGCGGCGCCGGCCAGCGCGCCCGGCCTTACCTGTCGGAGGAGAGCTGGCGTTCGCTCGACCGGCTGACCTCGGATCGCGGCTGGCGCCGTCCGCCCCCTGCCGGGGCCGCGGCGGCTCTGCTGCGGCTGATCGACGACAGCTTGATGTCGCTGGCCGCCTTCGCCGGCACCACGGCCGAGAACCTCACCCGCAACCATGTCTGGCGGTTCCTGGAGCTGGGCCGCTCAGTGGAGCGCAGCCTCGTCTTCTCGCGCGCAGCGGAGCGTTTGGCGGGCCGCCGGGGCGAACCGGACGAGCCCTGGCTGCGCGCTTGGCTGACGCTCGCCGACAGCCGCACGGCCTATCGCACGCGCTATCTGACCGTGCCCGCGGCGGCGCCGGCGATCGACCTGCTGATCGTGGACGAGAACAACCCGCGCTCGCTGGTCCATCAGCTGGCGCGGATCGAGCGGGCGCTGGACCGGCTGCCGAGCGCCGGGCCGCGCCGCGGCCCGGAACAGCGCATCGCCCTTCGCGCGCTGACCGAAGTGCGGCTGGCCGAGCCGGAACGTCTGGCGGAGCCAGTGGAGACCGGCGGCGAGCGGCAGGCGCTGGCGGAGCTTCTGTCCTGCACCAATGCGCGGCTGGCTGAGCTGTCCGACCAGCTGGGCCGGTCCTACTTCGCCCATACCGAAGCGCCGAGCCGGCTCGCAGCGTCGGGGAGGCGGGAGGCATGAGCCGGCTTCATATCCAGCACGTCACTCGCTACGCCCACGCGTCGCCGGCGGCGTTCTCCCAGCACCTGATGCGTCTGACGCCGCTCGACGGGCCGTCTCAGAGGGTTCTGGACGCGTCCCTGGAGGTCGCGCCCAAGCCCGACGACATGGAGCGTTTCGAGGACGCCTTCGGCAACGCCGCCTGCGCCGCCACCGTGGCTCAGCCCCATGGCGTGCTGGAGATCACCGCCACGAGCATGGTGGAGCGCCTGCGCGCGCCCGACCTCATGCAGGCCGCCTCCAGCCCATGGGAGACCGTGGCGGCGGCGGCGCGGGCTCAGGCCGGCCTGCCCGCCGCGCCCTTCGCTTTTCCGACCCGC